>JANNNN010000784.1:0-2600 GCA_031398555.1 Planctomycetia bacterium
GTACATGGCGGTCATTGAACGTGGTGGCGTGATTGGAATGGCATTTGACATTATCATGATGCAAGAAGGTTACGTCCGTGGCCAATCGAAGCGCGAAGTAACGATCGAACGAGCGGTCGACAATATCGACATCGTCTGTCAACTTGCCGGCAACGCCCGCCACGTCGGCATCGGCAGCGATTTGGACGGTGGGTACGGCAGCGAACAAACGCCCAGCGATCTCGATCGCATCAGCGACTTGCAACGCTTGCCTAAACTACTCGAAAAGCGAGGTTACCCGGCTGAAGATATCGCTGGAATCATGCACGGCAACTGGATTCGGTTCTTTAGCGAAGTTCTGCCGGCTTAGCTAATGTAGAGACTTCAGATTTAAGCCCTCATGCTAAAACAACGTATTGCGACACAAAATCCGGCGAATGCAATTAGTAGTTTTCAGCCAATATCCAAGTCAGGAACCACCGCAACAACCGTAGTGAACAACAATTACTTCGCCTGCTCAAGCTCGATGCGGGCGCCGAGCTTTTTGAGGGCTTCAACTTGCTCGCCCTTGGCTTTATCTTCAAGTGGATTGCCGGCCAGATAGAGCCTCCAGAACGGCGAGAAGCGTCGCTCTTTGTCGGCCGTAGCCATTTCGACCAGGGGGGTAAGATCTTTGATCTTGTTGTCCACCGCCATCACATAGTTCAGCTCAGTGAGGCTCTTCAGAAAACTCAAGTCGGTCAGGCCGCAGTTTTTAAGGTCCAGTGAAGTGAGCCACTTCATTTCACCGATCGGTGCGAAATCTTTGACCGGGTTACCCGCCAAGTACAGGGTCCACACTTTTGGAAGTGCTTTTACAACGTCGATCTTTTCAATCTTATTCTCGGAAAGATACAGCGAGCGCATGTTGCTCATGTTCGATATCGGATAAATGTCCGATACGGAATTACGTGAAAGCTCGAGGTACTGAACTCGCGACAAAGCCGCCAGTGGCTCAATGGTTTCGATCTTATTGCCTGCCAAGTTGATCGACTGAATTAGTTTCAATTCGGCAAGCGGCTTAAGATCGACAATTTCATTGTTCTCAAAGTCGATTTCTTGAACGCTGACACAATGCTGCATCCCTTCAAGACTCTTGATTGACTTGCCTTTCGCTTTGACTTGGGAAATGTTCTTCACATCTTCTTTGGTCAACGCTTCTTCGTTGTAACGTTTTGCAAAAACTTCTCGGCGAACTGCAGCTTCAAGTCCTTTATCGGGGAACAGATCTTGAGCGGGGGCAAGCTGGGTCAACATGAGCTGAACGGAAACGGCCATGGCCACTACGACTTTATCGATCCAAGTGCTCATTGTGAATTTCTCAGGAGGTGGGGTGTGAAGGGGATTGCTGTGGGGCTGTCGTAATCGGCAGTTCCCGATTGTTGTCGATAGTATTCGATCAGGCAATTAGCGGCAGGCTTTTTATGCCACTGTTCAACGTCGCGATTGAACGTCGCGATTGAACGCCGCTTGACCAGCGCCCGGGAAGAACTAGTCCACAATCGTAACTATCCTAATTCGAAATAGGCAAGGTTGCCAACGACGCAAATGGCCAGAAGGTATTTCGGGTGTAGGGATGCCTGGCCCGCCTGGTCTACGCGTCAAAGGTTTGTCTTCGTAGACACCAGGGAGTGAACTTGGTGGCATCACCCGTGAAAAGCCTGCATTCTAGTTAGTCCTGTGAGTTGATCGAGGTGGCTTAGGGCTGATACAACGCCTTTGGAGTGAGAGGATCTCATGAAACCGATCCCTTGTGGCGAAGAAGGCGACAAAAACGCTCTGATGTGATTACCAGGATGAACGGTTGCTGACAGTTTGGAATCGGAGACTGTAGGTTTCGATAACTCCAGGCGGTCCAATCGGAACGTTATGTCGAAACCGGTCAAAATCAAGCGAGATTTCGCCATCGGCTCACCGATTGCCTTTCGGCTGTCGACCGGTTAAAGTCGGATGTCGACATGACGTCAACTTGAAATCTGAGGCAACGAGGCTTCCGGTGGCTTGGATAGCAGAAAGTTGACTCAAGTGCGTGTGTTGCTCACAGCTTTTGAACCTTATGACCAGTGGACGACCAATTCGAGTTGGTTGGCTTTGGTCGAGATGCTTAAAGATCTCCCACCTGAATCCCCCCCGGGCAGTTCACTGGTTACGCGGCGGTATCCCGTCGATTTGCCAGCGCTTCAAGAAAAGCTCAAGCAGGATTTGCAGCGCGAATTTGATGTCGTGTTGCACCTTGGGCAGTCGCCTGGTGCAGGCAGTATCAAACTGGAAGCCATTGCGCTCAACGCGGCGGGATGCCTGGACGAGCGTGGCACAGAGCTGGACGAAATTGTTCCAGGCGGTCCAGTAGCGTATCGCAGCAACATGCCGCTTGGCCGCTGGGCGAAGCTTTTGCGTGCCAATCACATACCGTCAACTATTTCCTATCACGCAGGCACATTTCTTTGCAACGCGATCATGTATCTATCCCACCATGAATTGCAGCGTCGCGGAATGAAACGCAAACCAACTTGCCAAGTCGGTTTCGTACACTTGCCTCTAGCGACCGAACAAGTGGCCGCGCATGGCCAGTCGCTCCCCTC
>JANNNN010000821.1:0-3894 GCA_031398555.1 Planctomycetia bacterium
CTAGCCCCGGGTGAGCGCGGCGAGCCTCTGGGCGAGCCAAGCGTAACCCGGGGTGGTCGAAGCGCAGGGTTTGGCGGTGAGCGTTTATACAACCATCTCACTTGTCATCATTCGAACCGCAACATCAGTTACGGCGTCCATCGTTTTTTCGAAGTGATTGGTCGTTTGCAAACCGCGATGCGTGCAAAAGCGAGTTGTGTTGGCGGGAACTTCGCGCGCATCAATTGCAGTGTGGTCTTGAACCAGGAAGGGCCGCGATAACCGAGTGCGAGCGATAAACTTTGCCAACAGGCAACGGCCTTTCGAGCACTTCGGTTCATCGCTTGGTTCGCGGCGAATCTAGGATGGCGTCTATGGTTTCGGGATCTTGCCTTGCGTCGAGAACAGCGTAGACATCGACGCAATCCTCGGACAGGAGGTAATATATCGAAAACGGGAACCTCTTTGAAAGGGAACGCTGGAAACCAACGTAGGTTTCATGGATGCCAGCATAAATCCGCAAAGATTCAATGTCAGCGGTAAGACAGTCGTTGAAATAAGAGCCAAGACCCGGCTGTTGTGATTCATAGAAGTCAGCGCCGATCTCAAGATCTCTTTCGGCCTCGGGCAGAAGCCGTATTCTCATTTGAGTCGATTCCTAAGGCGATCTTTCGCAGCATCCCAATCAACAAATTCCGTTCGCCCCTCCTTTACGGCAGTTAGTCGAGCAGCCAGCACAGACCCGTGCCATTCAGGTGGTGCGACATTCGATGGCTGTTTCGAGAGGTCTTCCCAAAGTCGTTCCATCAACAGGAGTTTTTCCGCTAAAGTTAGCGTCTCGATCGGAATTGTTGTCAAGTTGTTCATGGCTCTATATTACACCCAAAAGGGAGAAACCGCAAAGTGATGCTTGCGCCGCGAACGTTTAAAATGACCGATGTTGTGAGGGATTGAGCCACCATAGAAAATGACCTTACGCGCAACTTCGGTGGATTTTTTTGTTCAAGTAAGCCGCTATCGCGGTAGTTTGAATTGATCGACTAACTGTGAATTGTAGTCTCTTAAATCATTGGCGTTGTTTGGTAATCATCCTTGATTGCACAATTCCAGTGCAGATTTCTGTATCGCTTTTTGGCGAATGCTGTCGCTGGTCTTGCTTCAAGGAGCATGATTATGTCGATCGATTCAAACCCATCTTGTCCTATCATCGCACGTTTTTCTGAGGATCTCAAGCTTAATGGTAAGCGTCCGAGAACTCAGCAGTCGTACTGCCGACACGCTCGCAAGTTTGCGGAGTTCCTGGGGCATTCGCCCGACTTGGCGACTGAGGATCAGTTTCGCAACTATCTTCTCCATTTAGTTGATTGCAAGAAGTGGGATGCCAGCACTATCAACGTGTCACTGCAGGCTCTCAAGCTCTTCTACCGCATCACGTGCCCAAGAGACTGGCCTTCGCTGAAACTAGCTCGTATCAAAGTCGACCAGAAGCTGCCGGTCGTCATTACGATCGGCGAAGTGCATACGCTGCTGAAACTGATCGAGAAGCCCTCCATGCGATGCTTCTTCACAGTCGTCTACGCAATGGGTCTTAGGATGCAAGAGGCTCTTCATCTTCAAGTCCCGATATCGACTCGAAGCGTATGTTGATTCACATCCATCGCGGCAAGGGAGCCAAGGATCGGCTCGTACCGCTTCCTCAGTCGACTCTCATCGAACTGAGAAAGTACTATGGCTCACATCATAATCCCGTTTGGATCTTTCCAGCCGAAGGGCGCAACCACAAGCTCGCCCCGACCGCTGATCGGCCGATGAGCGAAACGTCGGCGCAGGGTGTGATCAAGGCTGTGCTCGAACAACTCAACTGGGGTAACCGAGGCATTTCTACGCATACGTTGCGTCACTGCTATGCAACTCACTTGCTCGAAGCGGGTGTAAACCTCAGGCTGATTCAGAAGTACCTGGGGCATAAACACTTGACTTCCACGATGGTCTATCTGCATGTGACCACGGTCGGAGAAGAAGCGGCGATTGCTAAGATCAATGCGCTGATGAAACGCAATCCGTAGCGGGACTGTACTGTGAAACTCACAACATGTGTAATCACAACACGAGTTCCTGCGCACAGGTCGCTGGCGACGAAGAAGAGCAGGCTTGGACAGTGAACGGCATCTTGCGGCATTTTGGACCGGCTTACTTGGAGAAGTATCGGGACCGTATGTCGCTGGACCAGATCAAGGCCATGACGGCTCTGATTGGATGTCGTTCTGAGTCAGCCGGTGTGATCGCGTATCGCTGTTTGCAATGCGCCAGAGTGCATATGGTTCCCAAGTCGTGTGGCAACCGCCACTGCCCGACTTGCCAAGGTGCCAAGGCTAAAGATTGGCTTGCTGAACAACAAGCTCGCTTGCTACCGTGTGCCTACTTCATGATGACGTTCACCGTTCCCGCAGAGTTTCGAGCGTTCATGCGGTCGCATCCGCGCGAGTGCTACAAGGCCCTGTTCGAAGCGGTTTATCAGTCATTGATAACGTTGGCTCAGGATCCAAAGTACCTTGGTTCCAGCAAGTTGGGCTTGACCGGAGTGCTGCACACATGGGGACGAGACCTGAACTATCATCCGCATGTGCACTGCATCGTTCCCGGCGGTGCGATCAGTCAGTCGGGCACCGAGTGGCTTTCCAGGCGCACCGATTTCTTCCTACCAGTCATGGCGTTGTCGAAGATCTTTCGCGACAAGTACAAGGAGTTGATGCATCGAGCTGGTCTTTTGGATCAGACCGATGCGTCGGTTTGGGAGAGCGGCTGGAATGTGAATTGCCAAGCGGTTGGCGATGGACGTGATTCACTGCGGTACTTAGCGCCGTATGTGTTTCGCGTCGCCATCGGCAACCATCGGATCAAGAGCGTCGAATCTCATGAGGACGGAAGCGGCTCGGTCACATTCACGGTCAAGCCCAGCGGTGAGAAGCACTATCGTCCGATGACAGTTTCGGCCGAAGAGTTTATTCGGCGTTTGCTGCAACATGTGCTGCCCAAGGGATTTCAAAAGGTGCGGCACTTTGGGTTCATGCACAAGCGGTCCAAGATCTCGCGCGTCTGGTTAGCCATGCTGGTGACCGTGACGCTCAGCATGGTTTACGTATTGATCGTAAACCCACCTGGTCCACCGGCGAAGCAACCCATGCGCTGTCCCGACTGCGGTGGCGATTTGAAGTGCCTGGGTTTCGCGCGGTGTACATACACTCCGGGCAGCTTCACACCACCGAAAACTACTGACACAAGCTAATCGTCGCTAAGTCCGACGTGCTGCTCAGCTAGCTCGTGCCTTATTGGTAAATGAGAATTTTGAACGACATGGCGTTCGTTCAGCGTAGAAGATATGCACCGACGATGTAAAATTGCACAAAGGACAACTTGAAACTTAGCGATTTGGCATGATAAGTCGTCTAACAGATGCGAGTCTTGCTCGCCATGACGACTCTACGTGGCATTCTCAGAACATTTAGAGAAGCGTCTTCAGTTCGTGGCGCTTCTACCGTGAAGCAATCCCCTGTACCAACTACAACATCTACGCGACGCTGATCAATTCAAACTGCCGCGAGGCTTCATGAACGGAGGCTTAAATGTTGGCTGACAATCGTCACGCCAAAGTCTCTCCCCTAGCCTGCCTCACCCCCGCTCCTACGTAGATAGCTTAGCGACGCAACATCTAAGCCTTAATGTGTTCCTGGTTTTCCAACCGGCACTGAAGCTTGAATTATAGCCGACCGCGTGAATGTTCCGCAAATCGATTTGTAAGTTTAATCGCCTTGAAAATCATCGAAGGCGTTTTCTTGGCATTAGTCAAATTGCATCCAACCCGATAGTCCAGCCACAGCGTGGCGACACATCGTTAGCCCCGGGTGAGCGCGGCGA
>JANNNN010000865.1:0-4567 GCA_031398555.1 Planctomycetia bacterium
CTTCCCGCACAAAACAGACTTCACTGTACTTTTGAACGTAGACTGCTCGCGCGCAGGCTCCCGTGTGGAACTAGAGGACGTCCGCAGGTGGCAAGCTCGTGGTTCGTTGGGATTTCGCAGGCGTTTGTTGCTACAGCTAAAAACACACGAAGCCAAGAAATTAAGGACAGGACAGGTGGTCCCATCCTACTTAGCGATAAAATCGATCGCGAGCGGTTACCTGCCAACTGGTAACGACTTCACCGCCTTCTACAGCATGCAAATGACTGTGCAGAGCAACGGTCGGGCAAACGTGAGCAGGCAGCGCGTAGATAACCGCGCCAATTTCAAACTCGTCCGCGTGGGGAGTTTCGATAACCAAATGCTCTTCGCTGTGTCCAACTTCTTTCGCGTCAGAGATATTTAGCACATGACAGCGACGGCCCGCTGGCTGGTCGCCTGATACCGCTTTGTAACCCAGATCAAGCGTCAAACGATTTGCGCCGCACTTACTGATTACGCGAGCCATCAATACTGCCGCGGGCCTAATGCATGCCATATCCGTGTAATTGCGACCGTAGTTATAGTCCGACAAAGTACACGTTCCGGGTGAACACTCGATACCCGCGTCTTGAAGAGCAGCGAACATGGGGAACGTCGGAGTCCCACCGCACACCATTCGCGGGACGTCCAGTCCACGGCTGCGCAGCGCGTTCACCATTTCACGAACTGGGGTCATCAAGGCGTCCACCGCAGCCCGTCGTTCAAGCTCATTGGGTTGATGATTCTGGCCATCGTAAATATGCAAACCACCGGCTGTTACGTTCGGCAATTCAGAGATGTCTGCGTAGAGCGTCTCGGCCGCCTCGCCAGCCGGAATCCCTGTGCGGTGCATCCCTGAATCAAGATCGACCAGCACATCGATCGAGCGTTGGCAACGTTGCATTTCGCAGGACAACTTGCCGAGCGAAACGCGATTATCCACCGTGCAGCGAAATTGCGTTTTTGGATATTGAACGATCAACTGCGACAGTTTTTTAAGGGCAGGCCCCACGACTGGATAAGAGATCAAAACATCGGGCACTCCACAATCGGCGAGCATGGCTGCTTCGAATAGTGTTGCGCACTTGTGTTTCGTGATGCCAACTTCAAGTTCAAGTTTTACGATGTGCGGAGTCTTATGCGTCTTAACGTGCGGTCGTAAACGATCGACTGAACCCGCGATTCGAATCGTCTCGACTAGGTTCTGTCGAATAATATCCGGGTAGACCAAAAGGCAGGGCGTTAGGAGTTCTTCACTGGAAGTCAATTCGTACCAAGCGGCATTCTTCACTGATGTTTCTTTCTAGCAGGTAATCCTGATGTCGCGATTTTCCGTAGCTGGTTTCGTCAGAAACCGGATACGAGGTGAAGGTCACTTGTACGCCTTGGGTTCTCACGAAACCAGCGACATTTCACTGTCCAAAATGCCGTTGAATTCCGTCGCACAACTTTCCTTATTTCGCGAGCAGCATTGCACCCGCATATCCGACTACTTGCGATCGATCACCGGAGACATCGCCACTGGTCCCATAATCGAGTTCTTGTACTTTGAATTCGAGTCCAAGTTGGTGCAACGTTTCCATCACAAGTGCAGCCGGAATAACGCCGCACATACTGATATCTTTCTCGCGACAAGTCTGCAGAAGCTGTTGCGGATCACACGTCGCAAAAGCGTCCAGGGCTAATCGATCGAGACGGCGGTTTTCAGAATCCGATGCGTAATGATTCAGGTCGCTTGAAATAACCAGCAGCGGCAACTTGTCTTCCGATCGCAGCACGGCGGCTAACTCGGTTGCTGCTTGCTGAATGTCGGCCCAACTTCCGCCATGCAGTGCAATACCAACTACTTTGACGTTGGGTGCCACCTTTTCCAAGATTGGCAGTTGGACTTCGATGCCGTGTTCGTTTTGATGAGCCCCTGCGTCGAGCTCCAGCGCTTTGACGCCGTCGACAATTTTCGCCGCCAGCTCGGTGTCTGATGCAAAGGCAGTGCCAGCCGATAACCGCCAACTCTCGCAAGGACTGACTGACCAATGGAGTCCGTTCATAGTATGCTTGGGTGAAATGACAATAACGGTTCGGCCGTCCAGATCAGCGATACTGCGCCAAACATGCGCAGCGATCTGTCCGCTATATTTCAGGCCAGCGTGAGGAACCATGACTGCGAAGGGTGATGATTGCGGTGGGGTGGGCCCCTTGCTAATCGTCTGTACAAGTTCCCGACGCGCCGCATCTTCGGCCGGATAAAATCGACCGGCAACGGCGGGCGGCCTTACTCCAGCGGTCTTGATGGCCGGCGGTGATGAAACGCTGATAACACCTGGCATCGAAGACATCGTTTGAACCGAATGGACTGGAGCTTCGCGGCTGCCAACGGGCAAAGAACGGCGCAGAATAGTCAGCAACTCTTCTGCCGATTTGCTAGGATCGAATGCAAAACCGCAGTGAGTCGGATCCGACAGGATAATTGCCCGGGTCGCCGAATCGACGCCCGCCAAATCAACTTTCTCGCCGCTGCCATGCATACAAGGATCCACGCCAACTGTGATCCCAACTTGCAAATCACCCGAATATCCTTGTTGTTGGAACATGCCGGCGGCACTTTGGCACATTTGAAACAAAGTGGATTGGAGAGGCACGCCGGGTCGGAAAGAAACTTGCAACGCATTGGCTTGACGCAAGCCATCGTTTTCGTTGCCCCACTGCATCGATAAGACGATGGCATTGACCGTCAGATCGGGAAGGCCTGGTGCGTAGTAGGTAGGCGTTGCTCCAGCTGAAACAGCGGCAATATTTGTTCCGGCCAATTGCGAATAAAGGTTCAGTTGCTGTGCGTCGAGCGGCGGAGCAAGTTGCACTGTCGCATCGCCAAGTAGGTCCGCAAGGTTGCCTTCGATCGCTTCACCATCGAAAGTGCTCACACGCACCGCTGGTTGCTCCCAAGCCGAAGCCGGCAAGCCCGCTTTGCGGCAGACCGCTTGTAAGAACTGTGTTGCATCCCAACCATTCTCTGGAGCAACACTTGGTAACAGCAGGCCATTCTTGTCACCCGACTGAATCATCAAACCATGTTTGCCAATCTGAATTTGTGCGGGCCGCTCGTCTGCCGCAACCGTCATCTGTTTGAACGGCCCCAGGAGCGTGACATCAATGGACAAGTAGGGCAGTTCGACGGGAGAAATCGGCGCCATGCGATTATCGTCCTTCGCAGTCCTAGCTGCCGCCCGCGCGACCGCTGGTCCGAGTTGCATCGGTTGCCCCAACACTCCACAACATCCGCGAAGCAATTTGCCTCGCTTTAGCGTCACGAAAGCGCCCATGATGACCGACTGATTCAAATCACCTAGCAGATCTTGAGGATTCGGGAGCGGCTGGTTCGGACCATTCTGCGAGCCAACCGAACCGAGCACCGTACGGGCGGCGAGATCGAGCAGTGAGTGCCGCTGAGCCTTGCTGATGCTATTCAACTTAAGAGCACCTGCGGGGGCAAGCGTCGAGCTGGCGGATGGCTGAGAAGAGGTGGTTGAGCCGGTCATTGTGTCGCCCTTGGACTGAAGCTGAACAAGTGGTTGAATCGGTAAATTTGGTGGAGTTGTGGCAGAGTTTTGCGTTTTGCTTTGCGACTGAGTGTTAATGGCGAATTGATCGATACGAACCGGCTGCCGCTCGGGTCCCCAATCACCACATTTTTCGCCAAACCGGCCAGGTATCTTTGTCGCGCAGTGCTTGCAGCACCCCGAGGCATTAATGTCATAAACACCCAATTGATACCAATCGCGCTGAACGATCAATCGCCCACAACTATGGCAATAGGTACTCTGTCGTTTGACATCGTGCGTATTGCCGACGTAAACATACTTCAATCCGGTCTGCTTGGCGATATCGTATGCAGCGCAAAGAGTCTCAGGATTGGTCCGATCGCGGTCCCTCATCCTAAAATCGGGATGAAATGCCGTGAAGTGGATGGGGACTTCATCGCCGATTGAAGCCAAGATCCATTCGCACATCTTACGCAGTTCGCCTGGATTGTCGTTCGCATCGGGAATTATCAAGTTCGTGATCTCAAACCATACCGACGTTTCGTGCTTCAAGTAGACCAGCGTATCGAGCACCGGTTGCAAGTGCGAATAAGTTATCTTTTGATAGAACTCTTCAGTGAACGCTTTGAGGTCGACGTTGGCCGCATCCATGTCCGCGAAGAACTCGCCGCGAGCTTCTGGACTGATGTAGCCCGCTGTAACTGCAACTGTCTTGATTCCCAATTCGCGGCAGGCTTTTGCGCTGATCTAGACAAGGCTGACGCGGTCGACGGCGTCGTGCGGGCGCTTCGGCAGTCCGCACGCCCGGCGCGTTGGGGAGGGGAGCAGAGTGGCCAAGTTCCTGCTCGACAGCGACGTCGTCATCGCGTGGCTGCGCCACGATGAAGACGTCGTCGCTTGGCTGAAGGAACGCGACGCCGCCGGGGACGTTCTCGGGTGGACGCCGGTCTCGATCGCCGAGATCGGCGCCGGCCTCCGTCCGCGCGAGGCCTTCGTGATGAGCGACC
>JANNNN010000875.1:0-13498 GCA_031398555.1 Planctomycetia bacterium
GGAGGTCCGCGTGCTCCCAGGCAGATTGAAGCTGATTGTTTGATATCGCGTGAAAAGATTCGTGGCAATGATTTTTGAAAGCCAGTATGGATTCGATCATAAACCTTCGACGTCAAGCAGCGCTGGACGAGTTGATCGGCCAAGGTTGGTTGAAGCATGTCGAGTGGTTGCGAGAAGTGGATTCGACCAACAGTTTGGTGAAACGCTGGTTTACGCACAACGCCGCCGATGTCCCGGCTCTTTTCGCTGCTGACCAGCAAACAGCAGGCCGCGGGCGTGGCGGCAATCAGTGGTGGTCACCGAGCGGTTGTTTAACGTTCACGTTGGCGATTCCCATCAGCGAACTGCCCGACGATCCAAGCCTGCATCCGCAGCTGGCACTTGTGACCGGTGTCGCTGTCGCGCGAACGGCTGACAGTTTGCTTGGCGATCGACAACTTTCGCGAACAAAGTTGAAATGGCCCAATGACGCTTATGTCGACGGTCTCAAATTGGCCGGCATCTTGATTGAGGCTTTGCAAACTCAATCTCAGACAACCGGATTTGCGATCGGAATAGGTTTCAATACGCACATCAATTGGCGAGACGCACCAGCAGCCGTGCTTGAAAAGGCAGTGTGCTTGTCGCGTGCCGCGGGTCGTGTGATTGAATGCGAAACAGTCCTTCTCGAATTGGTGCAGGAGATCCGCGAACAACTCGCCAATTGGCGCGAGCATCCCGATGAGTGGCTGACGAGCTGGCGCGAAAGATGTTTGCTCGCTGGTTCCGTTGTCACAGCCAAGCTAGGCGAAAGCGGTGAAGTTGTTGGTCGCTGCGAAGGCATCGATTCCGATGGGCGGTTATTACTGCGTACTGAAAAGCAACTCCATGCGGTGACAGCATGTGAAATAATCAGTTGGACGTAGGATGGGACCATTTGTCCCGTCCTCAGCTTTTTCGTCTGGAAACTTACACGTCGGCCAGTTTACTCGGGGAGTGTTTTGCCTTTGGTTTCAGGTGCAAAGAAAATCAATACGATTCCAAGTAAATAGATCACAGTCAAAAAACTGCAAGCGACGGGGTAACTGCCGACTTCCCCTGCATAAGTTTTGAAACCGTTCAGTTGCGTCAGCAGGGCAGACATCTGCAGCGTACCAATTGCGGCCAGGATGCGACCGAAATTGAAACCGAAACCTTGGCAGGTGGCTCGCACTCGCGTCGGGAACAACTCCGGTAGATATAGCGGCAACCATCCATAGAATGAAGCCGTACAAATGCCTGCGATGAATGCGGCAAATAGAAATGGCAATCCGTACGAACTGTGCATTTGATACAGCCATAGAACCGATGCGATTGAAAACACACATTGCAACGTATAGGCCATTCGCCGACCAAGTTTTTCACCGAGCCAAGCCGCCAGTAGCGTGCCAGCAATAGCGCCGATGGCGACGGCTATTTGTGTCCATTGAGTCGGAAATCGCTCGATGATATTTGGCGCATCGACTTTGATCTTCGAAGCTAATTTACCGGACCATGTCATTGCCCACTGAGTTGTTCCCCAAGTGCCAAGTAAAGCCACGCCGCTCAAGCAAGCGCCTAAGAACATCCGCCCGAGCACTGTCGACATACTCATGGACATCGCTTCAACCCCTTCGGTCGTTATCTGTCGCTGCAGATAGCGCACAACGGGATATGAAAATCCAAGGGTGGCGATTATCAAGCCGATGGGAGTTCCAACGGCGCGCTCCCACAATGCATGTTCCCTGCCGGTCCACACGTAAATAATAAGCGCCGGACCGAGGCATCCTAGGACAACTCCCAATAGATCCTCTGTTCGCCAGCCGGTCGTGTGTCCACTGCTTTTGCCTTCCTCCCACTTGTGTGATTCAGGCACGAACATACGAAAGAAAAAGGTCAACAGTGCTGGAAACGTGCCCAGCATCATCATGATCCGCCAACCATCATTCGAAACCAAATTCGCAACTAACTCTGAGTCCAAGCCAAGCCCCAGCAATGATCTTTCCACGGTAGAAACTAGGCTGTTCAGGCCCATACTGATAATGCCGACCAGTAGATAGCCCGCATTGGCTGCTGCGCCGATCAAGCCTGCCATCATTGCGCGTGAGCGGTTTGGCCACACTTCCATGACGAGCGCGACACCCAGCGCCCATTCTCCGCCCATCCCCAGCGAAGCGATGAAACGCAAAACACCAAGTTGCATTGGATCTTGCGCGAATCCACAGAATCCAGTGAATATGGCATACACCAACACACTGAGGCTCATCGCCCGCACGCGTCCGATTCTATCTCCCAGCCAACCGAAGAGAACTCCGCCTGCTGCTGCACCGACTAGAAATATTGCGATGATGACTCCGAAGGTCATCGCAATTTCATTCTCTTGATCGAGCGTAGGTTTCGAATATCCCAGTAGATCGGAGATCGCCCGGCGACCGACCATCGAAAATATTCCCATTTCGGCACCGTCGAAAAGCCAACCGAGCAGAGCTGCGGTCAGCGCCAACCATTGCCCACGTGTCGTTACGTTTTTCGTTGTTGAAGTGGATGTATCAACTTGTTTTTGGTGCGACACGGCATTTCCCAGTGAGCAGAGATCGAAGTAGCGGTTCCTGATTTTGCGGCGTGATCGCGCCAATAATACCATCGTTTGCGGATGAAGATTGACACTCGCATAGGAAATGGCGAGAAGAGGACACTGCGACTGCAACAGATCCGCTTGTGAGACCAATCCTGCGTGCTTCAAGGATTGATGGTGAAACCGTTTTCGCTTAAGAGCTGCTGGCGACAACCTTCGACGAGTCGTAGCGAAGTGAAGTGAAGGTCTCGCTAGGCAGATTAAAAAAACCAACCTCCCGAAACGCCGTCAACTTTTTGTTGTCAGCCTAAACGGGAGGTAAGTTGATTTTGGTTGTACACGCACGTCGCGGACTGCCGAGCACTATCGACCAATGGACGGTGGATTGGCTTGTAAGAAGTCACGCGGACCGCGTGTTGTGTAGTAAGGATAAGCGGTTTGAGCAGTGGCTGGCCCTTGGGCTGCTGCGCCACCGTCACCGCCACCATGTGCGTACTGGCCACTGTTGCCGAGGAATCGCTGGTAATCGGTGCCGCCACGTTGCCAACCAAGTTTACATGGGCGGCAGCCGATCGGTCCATTGCAGGTATTGCATTGGTTGTGATAAGTTTGGTTGCAGCCGGTGCTACCCAATAGGGTGAACGCCAAGCTCATTAGTAACATTACGCGTTTCATCAGCGGATTCCTTTACGCGCGCCGACAATTGTGCGGCTGGCTCTGGGTTCTTTTTTGAGTCTCACGCTCCACGCGATTCGGTGGATTGCCTGCGAATACTCGCAAAGCGAAAGCGTTGTCCAAATACGTCGATTTTAAGCGGATTGCGGAGCCGCTTGTTCGTCACGAATTTCATCGGACCATCGTTATCGCTTGAATCGGGAAAACCGTTAGCATTGCTTCAATCATAATGGCTGCCCGCGCAAAACTCCACCGAAGCTTCCCATCTTGCCATTCTTGACCCGAATCGTGGCTGGTTTCGTGAGAAACCGGACGTCTGAATCAGCTGGTTTATTGAGAGACCGGAGGTCGTTCAATATCAGTAGTTGCAAGTGATTGTCCACTACCGAAAAGCCAATGTGTTGCAGTTGCATATATCAAAATCTCACTCGCCATCAAATCGTTTAACCGGTAGCCAGCGAAGACTGCTGAATTAACAGCATTGCTTGTACTGTAGCGAACAATACATCGGGAGAACGAGGCTCCTGCCGAGCACATCTCGATAGCAAGTTCGACGCAACTGTACCTGAGGAGGTCCTCTAGTTCTACAAGCAAGCCTGCGCGCGACCAGTTCACGATTACAATTACATTAAAGTCTGTTTTGTGCGCCAGGAGGGGCTCGGCAGGAGCCTCGTGCTCCCGTTATCAATAAGGACCAGCTCTGAAAACGAAGCTAAGTCATTGTTTCGATTTTCGCAACGCGACTTACGGTTGCGCCGCAGGGGTGGTTGGCGGGATTGCCGGCGAACCGTCCGAGTTGCCCAGATGTTTCAACTGCTTGAGGAAGTCGTTGTCAGTCGTGAGGATCAATTGCGTTTGGTTGCTCAACGCTTTTTCATAAGCTTCCAGCGTTCGCACGAACGTATAGAATTCACCGGTTGCAGCGATGCCGTCGGCATAGCGTTTGATAACCTGAGCGTCTGCATGCCCCCGAGTCTCACTGGCTGTGCGTTGGCCTTCGCCGTGAATGCGTTCGACTTCCGATTTGGTCGAGTTCAGAATTTCTTGCTTCAGTCGTTCGCCTTCGGTGATATTTCGAGTACTGATCGCATCCCGTTCCGCTTTCCAGCGTTCAAAGGTCTTCATCCGGACGCTGTCCACGAAGTCAATATGTGAAATACCGACATCGACCAGTTCAATACCGCGTGCCTGAAGTGCTTCGTCGGCGTCGGTTGAAGCGGTCATTCGACTGTGCGCGTCTTCGTTGATCTCTTTTAGAATTGCTTGGCGGCCGATAACATGCGTCGACGGTTTCTTGCTTTCCACCGCCATCTCGAGCCCTTCTGGAAGTACTTCCTTTTGCGACCCAGCATCGTGGCTGATAATATCCAGCTGAGCTGTCTTCATTTCACGATTAGTACTCCGCACCAAGTCCGCTAATTCATACTGAGTGATGACGTCGCGCATCGCTCCGCGAGTGAATTGTGCGACGCGTTGCTCGGCGTTCTCAATCGTTCGAAGTCGAGTCACGAAAGCGATTGGATCATTAATCTTCCAAACCGCCCAGGGCACCAACTCGATCTTTTTATCATCTTTGGTCGGCAAATCTGGCAGCTTGTCCGATGGGTCATCGCCCCAGAACTGCAGAGTGCTAGGCAGGATTCGAACAGTCTCTACGAATGGTATTTTGAAGTGGATGCCGGGCTTGGTAACCGGACGCACCGGATTTCCAAACTGCAACACCACCGCCAATTCTCGCTGGTCAACGACAAACACCATAAACTGCGATAGCACCAAGAAGATCACAAGTAGAGCGGCAACTGGAACAGCGAGCCGACGGTATTTTGGATTCATGTTATTCTCTGCGGATTTGAGCGACTTGATTGAATTTGTTTTCGACGACGAAGCGAAATAGAGGACTATTTGTTCAAGTCCAGTAAGGGGAGCATTCCCTTCAAGCTTTCATCGAGAATTATTTTCTTGCCATCAGCCGAGAAGACTTTTTCCATGGTTTCTAGGTACATTCGTTGCCGCGTCACTTCGGGCGCCAAGCGATAACTTTCGTACTTGGCCAACAAAGCGGTGATCTCACCTTCAGCTTCAGCTAGTCTTCGCGCACCGTAACCCTCGGCCTCTCGGATGAGTTTGTCGCTCTGGGCACGGGCCATGGGAATCAACGTATTGCGTTCGCGACGAGCTTCGTTAACTAATTGATCACGCTGTTGAATGGAGGCGTTGACCAAATCGAAAGACGGCTTGACGACGTCGGGTGGTGTTACACGTTGCAACTGCAAATCGGTGATGTCGATTCCAGCGCCAAAAGGCTCGATCGCTTTTTTCATTTCCTTGAGAGCGGCAAGAGCGATCTCTTCGCGTTTGCCCGTCAAGATCTCGTCGGCCGAATAGTCGCCAACGATTCGGTGCATCGTAGAACGCGATACAGCCACCATCGCTCGCTGGACATGCGCCTCGTTGAAACTGAAAATGAAATCTTTCGGCTCTGAGACTCGCCAAAAGACGTTCCATTCAACAATTGCGGCATACAAGTCACCGGTCAAGATCAGCGATTGATTTTTGTCTTCACTTTCGTAGCTGAGTTGCGAACTATTGGATGCGACTTCGGTATTGCCAATCGGTAGTCGCATGCTCTTTTCGCTGACGTCGACAAGAATCCGTTCTTCAACTCCTGGAAATTTGAATTGCAGACCTGGTCCAACGGTCCGGTTGTATTCCCCGAAACGAAGAACTACCGCTTGCTCGTATTCTTTAACCGTGAAGCAGCCGCTCCACGCGATAAAAACTATGAGCAATAAGCCCGCTATGAGGATAAACGCGGTCGCGATTTGCGCAGGTGAGAAATCATTCAGGTCGAGCTTCGAAAAGTCGGACTTAGCCATACTGGAATTCCTAGAGAACGATTTCGTGGCTCGCGGCCGAAGACGGAATAGCGGCGAAGCGAGACCTCACATGTATATGGATAGCCCAGAATCGCTTGCTAAAGGGCGCGAAAAGTGGAAAATATTCTAAAGCCCCACCATATGGACTAGCGCTGATAGCGCGGTTGGGCCAGCAATTACGGTTTTGATGCGTGGCGGACGCTGCCAGCGTCAGCCACGGATTGGAGATTGAGTACGTCAAAGCGCCCAGTTCTACTTCAAAAGCTTCTCAGCTTGGCTTCGGACCTTTGCATCCTGGCCTCTTTCCTTAAGCTCTTCAACTCGAGCCACGTGCTGCTGCTTGATTTCTGGAAACGACTCCAGAAACTTTAGGCCACTCAACTGGAGCTTTGCGTCCTCCGAGCGCAGACCTTTCAAAGCTCTGTCAACCATCTCTGGAGATACGTTTTCCGCAACCCGAGACTCCATCGGCGGCATGTCAGGAATAGGCTCGCTGCAGCCGCATATGAAAACAACTGCGGCGATTATCGACAATCTGAGTGGTACGCTCATTTTTCGTAAACCACTCCCTTGCCTGAGAACCACTTATCGGTCTCGATCCGATCAGCAGCGAAATACTCCAAACTACTTGGCAACCCATCGGCAGGGCTGCCGGTTTCTAACGCACCAGCTACCTACCAAGTGTGAAGAGTCCGTAGGGCTTCGGGGGTAATTTGGTTAGTTTAGGTTGGCTGTGGCGAAGGTTCCAGAAAGTACTGATGTAACGAATGAAACGTGCCGAAAAGAAAGGCTGCTGAAGTTCAGTTTTGCGTATCGCAACTTTGGACATGTCCTGTGGCGAGTGTGGCATTCCCTGGCGATCCGGTTCGCCTTAGCTAGCAAGGTTATGGTAAGACGATGAGCTCTTCCAGTCCAATCGAAAGAATGCGCTCTGCCGTGGCCACTCAATTGCAATATTTTGGTGTCAAGCAACCAGTCGTGTTGCATGAAACGCTGCTGATCCGCAATGGTCTCTTCTGCGGTCGCAAGTTCCAAAGCGATGGGCATTTGGTTGTTTGGTTCATCGAGGAAGATGAGATCAAATTCTTCAGCCCCTGTGGCGAATTGCTGAAGTCCACCTCGGCCATTGAATGCCTCTCGCTTCTGGAACCAGCCCAGCAATACGGCCGCCGCGCAGCTTAGTATGCCTCTGAGTTTCTTGGGGGAGGTACCTGAATATTTGGGTGGCACTGGCAAGCCGCACTGGCAAGCCGCACTGGCAAACCCTTTGCACCGGCAAGCCATCGAATTTCAAAAATTACCAGCTTGACCTCTGCATCAGCCAACTCAAAGTCGAAGTCTGGTATCTATCCCTGTAATCTGATCGTGTCTGCTGGCTGCTAAAACTCACGTGCCACGCACAAACTAACCGGGTTTCGACCTGCGAAACGACTTGTATATTCAGCCCGGACGAGCGATAATGAGGGTCCCGCCTGACCAATTTCTACTCGCCCCCCGGTCGACCCAGAATGACTATTTGTTCTTATTCGCAAGCTGTGCTGCAACGGATGCTTGCGATTGTTTTAGTTGTCGGAACTTGCACAAGCATCTGTCTTGCAGATCCACCCGCTGACTCGATTGATTTCTATAAGCAAAAGGTCGAGCCGCTGCTTAAGTCAGCGTGCTATGAATGTCACTCGCATGCTAGTGGCGAGGCGAGCGGCAAATTGATGGTCGACTCACTCATCGCAATGACAGATGGCGGAACTCGAGGTGCGGCCCTTCAAGCTGGCAAGCCAGAAGCGAGTTTGATGCTCAAGGCCGTGACCTATGCTGATACCGAGTTGCAAATGCCGCCCGATGGTCAATTGCCGGCTGAGCAAATCGAAGTGCTGCGGACTTGGATTGCTGCCGGTGCGGTTGCTCCCAAGTCAGATTCCCTAACAGATTCCCTGGGCGCGACGCCTAAAAAAATGTCACCCGCAGCGATCGCTGCCATGCACTGGGCTTATCAACCCGTTCAAGCGTTTCGGCTTCCTGAAATTACAAGCAGCGCCGGTCAGCCAAAATCGACGATTGATACGATTGTGCGATTTAAGCTGGCCGAGAGCGGTTTGCAGTTGTCCCTGCCTGCCGATCGCGCGACATTGCTTCGCCGATTGCACTACGACCTTACCGGTTTGCCGCCCAACGCTGAAGAAGTAGAGAGTTTTTCAAATGATGGGCGCGGTAACGATGAACTGATTGCAGCGACGGTGGACCGCTTGCTTACGTCGCCACATTTTGGTGAACGTTGGGCTCGGTATTGGATGGATGTCTCTCGATATGCAGATACGAAGGGATATGTTTTCACCGAGGATCGTCAGTATCCAGAAGCGTATCGTTATCGCGATTGGTTAGTCGATGCATTCAACAGTGATATGCCCTATGACGAATTCGTTCGCAAGCAGCTTGCAGCGGACATCGATCCAACCGCTGCCGAAAAAGATCTTCCTGCTCTCGGATTTCTTACGCTCGGTCGGCGTTTCTTGAACAACAAACAAGACATCATTGATGACCGATTGGATGTCGTCTCGCGTGGACTGATGGGGATGACGCTAGCCTGTGCACGTTGCCACGATCATAAGTACGACCCAGTTTCTCAAGCGGACTACTACGCGTTGTACGGTGTGTTTCTGAACACCGACGAACCGGGAGGCGAGCCATTCCCACATCGTTTGACAGATTCGAAAGAGAATCGCAAGTCTCATATTTTGCTGCGCGGCAATCCTGGCAGCCGCGGTGATGAAGTTCCCCGTAGGTTTGTCAGTTTCCTTTCACCTCAAGCAGCTCCGTTCGACGCAGCCGGAAGTGGCCGCGTTCAGTTGGCAGCGCGGATCGTAGATCCGAAAAACCCGTTGACGGCACGTGTGATCGCAAATCGAATTTGGATGCGATTGATGGGGGCGTCGCTGGTAGAAAGCCCGAGCGACTTTGGAACCCGCTGCCCCGCTCCGGCTCAGCAAGCGCTACTCGATCAAATGGCACTCGATTTCATTCGAAGCGGTTGGAGCGTTAAACAATTAGTTCGCACCATAACCCTTTCTTCCGTTTATCAACAACAAAGCCTCCACCGAGACGATGCGGCTCAAATCGATCCGACCAACGCGTTGTATTGGCGAACCAATCGACGTCGACGCGATTTTGAATCGCTCCGTGACTCATTGCTAAGTGTCTCAGGCCAGCTAGATTCAGCCGTCTATGGCAAACCTGAAAAAATCACTGAGCGACCGTTTCCTCATCGCCGAACGGTCTATGCCCACATCGATCGCCAGAACCTTCCGAACCTGTTTCGCAGTTTTGATTTTGCGAGTCCCGATAGTCACAATCCGGCTCGTCCCTACACAAGTGTCCCCCAGCAAAGTCTGTTTCTGCTAAATAGTGACTTTGTTGCGGAGCTGGCGACCGAACTCGGCAACATCGCTCGCAAATCGGCTGACGATCCGAATGCAGTGAACAGTGCCGCAGCTCAACTTTATCGTCAAGTGTTGGGCCGTTTACCAGCGGATGACGAACGCCAATTAATGGTGAACTTTGTCAGCGCCTCCACTGCCGCTAAAGATCAGACTGAGAGTACACCGCCAAGTTTGGAGCGATGGATTTATGGATATGGCAGTTTCAATCCCGCTGTTAAGACCTTAGCTAATTTTCAGCGATTGCCTAAGTTCACCGGTGGAGCTTGGCAAGGCGGTGAGGCATTGCCCGACGCGAAACTCGGTTGGTCGACCCTCGGCGCCGCAGGCGGTCATCCCGGTAACGATCTGAATCACGCTGTGGCAAAACGCTGGATCGCCCCCCGCGATGGAAAACTGCGAGTTACCGGAAAACTGCAACATAAACAAAACGCTGGCGATGGAGTGCGAGCTACGATTTTGGTCGATGGGGGTAATTCCATCGGTCAATGGACATCGAAGAACGATGAAGCCAAAACGAATTGTGAATTGATTTTGATCATGGCGGGCCAGAAAATTGACTTTGTGACAGACTGCATTGGCGATCCCAACAGCGATAGTTTCGCTTGGCGTATCCGACTGCGATATGAAGATGGTAGTCGCGAAGAGTTCGAGGCAGAAAAACAATTTCCGCATCCTCCCTCGGTGCCGCTCGATCGCTGGCAACAGCTCGCACAAGCCTTGCTCGCTTCGAACGAGTTCGCCTTTGTGGATTAACAGGTAGTTGTGGCTGGTTTCGTGAGAAACCGGTTCCTGCTAGATACATTTACACGTTCGTCCGGTTCCTCACGAAACCAGCTATGAAAACATGATTCGGAGAATAAATGCACGCAACACCTTCCAGTGAAAACCTATCACGTCGCGAACTGCTCACTCGCAGCGGAATGGGCTTTGGCGCTTTGGCGTTGCAGCATTTGTTGGGAGAATCCGCAAGAGCTGACGGTGTATCCGCGTCAGGTGTAAATCCACTATTGCCGAAGCTTCCGCACTTCGCGGCTAAAGCAAAACGTGTAATCCACATATTCGCCAACGGTGGTCCAAGTCACGTTGACACCTTTGATCCTAAGCCATCGATTTTGAAGTACGCTGGACAGCCGTTGCCAGGTGAGACTCCGCGAACGGAACGCAAAACGGGTGCTCTGTATCCATCGCCATTCAAGTTCCAGAAGTACGGCGAAAGCGGACTTGAAGTCAGTGAACTGTTCGAGAACGTAGCCCGCCATGCGGATGACTTGTGCGTCGTTCGTTCGATGTACGCAGACGTTCCAAACCATGAACCTTCGCTACTGCTCATGAACTGCGGTGAGGCCCGCCAAGTCCGACCGAGCATGGGTTCATGGCTGACTTATGGATTGGGAACCGACAATCAAAATTTGCCAGCCTTTATTGCCATGTGCCCTGGTGGCTATCCCATTCAAGAGTCACAGAATTGGCAAGCTGGTTTTTTGCCCGGCATTTTCCAAGGAACCTACATAGACACCAAGCACGAGACGATCGACAAGTTGATCGAGTACATCGAGAACAATCGGGTGTCACGGGGCGACCAACGTCAACAACTCGATCTACTGCAAACGCTTAACCGACGTCATCAACAAGCTCGCGATACCGATCCACAACTTGAGGCTCGCATCCAGTCGTACGAACTTGCCTATCGCATGCAATCCGAAGCGGCTGAAGTATTCGACGTCTCGCGCGAGCCGCAATATGTCCTCGACGCTTACGGCCCCGGCGTGCAAGCTCGTCAGTTATTGATCGCCAGGCGGCTGATTGAACACGGTGTCCGCTATGTTCAAGTTTGGCACGGCGAAGGTCAACCATGGGACAACCACGACGATATTGAAGTCAACCACAGACGACTGGCAAAACAATGTGATCAAGCCATCGCTGCTTTGCTGACCGATCTTAAAGACCGCGGATTGCTTGAAGAGACGTTAGTGATTTGGGGCGGCGAGTTCGGCCGCACACCGACAGTTGAACTTCCCAAGGAAGGCAGCAACGCAGGCAAGATCAATGGCCGCGATCACAACCATTGGGGCTTTACGATGTGGATGGCCGGCGGCGGTGTTCGAGGCGGCTACGTTCATGGCGCAACGGATGAATTCGGATTCAAAGCGGTTGAGAATCGAGTCCACGTTCATGATTTGCATGCCACTATGTTAAAGCTACTGGGCTTTGATCACGAGAAGTTCACGTATCGCTGGGCCGGCCGTGATTTCCGACTGACTGATGTTCACGGCCGAATTATCAACGACATTATTGCGTAGTTCAAACTAGCTTGTTTAATCTTTCCAAAACTCCCACCAGCGTTTGGAGGGTTGGGCTACTTCTTGTCTTACGATAGGCTTGGGAATGGTTCGCATGGGCTGAGTCGTCGACGTTGTAACTCGCTTGAGTGGAGGTCGTCCTGGATCGGTATCCGAGGTGTATTCGACCGTCAGCGTGACAGAGCCCAACTGCAATGCATCACCCGGTACAAGCGAATGCATCTGAGTGATCCGATCACCGTTGACATACGTTCCGTTTGTTGAACCATGATCGCGGACCACTAGACATTCGTCTGGTCCGAGAAGTAGCTGGCAATGCGAGCGGCTGATCGATTCGTCATCAATGCATACAGAGGCCTCCTCGCCGCGTCCCACGATTGCGGGAAGATTCAGAACCCAGCTTTGAGCGTTTCCGCCTTTTGCCGTATTGATTCGCACTAGTCGATAATACATAAAAATTACCTCGCGTTGATTTGACAGGATGCATTAGCGAGAAGTTAGATAAGTGCACCGATTGTAGTATAAACTGAGAATCGGGTTATAGAGCACTTGGTAGCTGGTTTCGTTAGAAACCGGTTGCGATGAAAGTAGTTCCCGCGAATGGCAAGTTATCAACCATCAAATGAAGTAAGACAACCATGAACGGGCTGGTCTACCAACCTTACGAAAACCGACCGATCTACACCTTGTAGTTTCAAACCGCTTTGAAAGGTGGCATAATGTCGTGGTTCGATTGGGAAGTTAGCAGTGCGGCGAACATTCAGGAGGTTCCGCAATGTTTGGATATCAGCGATGTTCATGGATTGTTCGCTCACGAAGCGGGCGTGGATCTGTGGTGATGCTTGCACTTACGCTAACCCTTGCTTTTCCCACTTTTTCAGATGCGCAATCAACAGCGCAGCCAGACGCGACGAGTTCGAGCCGCGCTTCAGAAAAAGAAGAAGTAACTGAAGGCGATAAGCAAGAACGGCTTGTTGCGGAGCGTTTTCTTGACCTGCTCGAAAAGCGACCGCGCCTTGGTACTGCGCTCGACAAGGTTTACAGCTATCACATTCAAGCTGGAACACTTGACAAGTTCTGCGATGCTTTACAGCAGAAAGCGATTTCGACTTCGCGCGGTGAAACATGGTTGCTGCTCGGATTGGTGCAGTCACAGCGCGGGCGAGATCCTGAAGCGATGTCAGCGCTGCAGAAGGCGGACGAGTTACTGACCGAAGATGCGATGGCGAGCTACTACTATGGTAAGAGTCTGACGCAGATCGGCAATACTGAGCAGGCGGTGGCGGCTATGAATCGAGCGATTCAGCGGAAGCCAGCGAAAGCCGATTTGTTGCTGGTGCTTCAAGACTTGGGGCGACTTTACCAGCGAATGGGACGAGCCAAGGAGGCTACTGAAGTTTGGAAGAACCTTGAAGATAGCTTTCCTGGAGACGCGCGTGTCAAAGAACAGATCGCGTCGATATTGGCAGAGGAAGGTGCGAATGCTGAGGCCTTGGTTCGCTATGAAGAACTCGCATTAAGTACGAAGGATCGATTTCGCAAAGTCGAATTGTCGTTGTGGGCCGCGCAGTTAAAAGAGACGCTCGGCCGTCGCGACGATGCCCTCGCCGACTTCGAACGCTTGCTTGGCCAAGTCAATCC
>JANNNN010000898.1:0-7111 GCA_031398555.1 Planctomycetia bacterium
ATAGCCCAGTAAAAAATGGAAATCGAATTGAGTCCACGTACGACCTACAGCACTGATACTGATGTTGTTATCGCGATGCGCGGTTGTTCGATTCAGTTCGGCAAGTTTCGGGCCATCGATCGAGTTGGCTTTGATGTTCACGCAGGCGAAGTTTTTGGACTGCTCGGTCCCAATGGTTCGGGCAAGACAACATTAATTCGAGCTCTGTGCGGGCTGTTGAATTTCTGCGAGGGCGAAGCGTCCGTGTTCGGTCTGAATGTGCGGACGCAAGCCGAAAAGATCCGCGAGCAAGTCGGCTATATGTCGCAGAAATTTTCGCTCTACGGCGACCTCACCGTTCAAGAAAATATGGATTTTTACTGTGGCATTTATGGCTTGAACAGAACGCAAGCCAAGCAGCGGCAAGCCGAATTGGTCGACCTGACTGGCCTTGCGCCTTATCGAACTCGATCTGCAAGTAAGCTGTCGGGAGGATGGAAACAGCGGCTTGCAATGGTCTGTTCGTTAATGCACCGACCACGTTTGGTATTTCTCGACGAACCGACAGCGGGCGTCGATCCCGTGGCTCGGCGGGAGCTTTGGGATTTGCTTTTTCAATTAGCGTCCGAAGGGATTACGTTAGTGGTGACAACCCATTATATGGATGAAGCGGAGCGATGCGGACGCGTCGGCTACTTGTACTTGTCTCACCTGCTGGCGCTCGGAACTCCAAAGGACTTGAAGAACTTGCCATCGATTACTCCCGCCGGTTCCCAGAGGTGGGAGATTCGCGGCGGTGTGTCGTCAGAAGTGTTAGCAAAATTGAGATCTCGCGCTGGAATTCATGAAGCAACTATCTTTGGCCAAGCCGTTCATGCATTGATCGATGACAGTGTCTCACTGGACGATCTTAAAGCGGAAGGGCTAGTGATTCAAACCGCTGATGCCAATTTAGAAGATGTTTTCGTCACGTTGGCACGTCAAGCTAGTAAGGACGTCGGACCATGACCTTCGCTGCTTGGCAACGCATTCGATTCATCGCGTACAAAGAGATGTTGCACATAATTCGCGACCCGCAGACTTTGTTCTTTACGCTGTTCATTCCAATTATTGAAATGTTCATGCTTGGTTTTGCGATCAACACCAACGTCCGCGATGTCAGCAGCGTTGTCGTTGACTTTTGCAATACTCAAGAAAGCCGCCGGTTGATTGAACAGTTCGAGAATTCAGGTGACTTCGAAGTGGTTAAGTACTGCAATTCAGAGCGTGAAGCCCAAGCTTATATTGTGGCCGGCAGCGCCCAAGTTGGAATCATTATCCCGGAAGACTTTTCGCGCAAAATCGAATCCGGCCAGACTTCACCGTTCGCAGTCTTGGTCGACGGAACTGTCTCAAGCATCGCGGCAGAATCTTTGAACGTCGGCAATGCGATCGCACTCAGAGCGTCGCTTGCGCAGGTTCTAAGAGGAAACGAATTGCCGATCGAAGCCCGACCTACTGTAATGTTCAATCCCGACACGCGTTCAGCTTGGTTCTTCCTTCCCGGCTTGATGGTCGTGATGTGCCAGATGTTGGCGACAGTGTTATCTGCCAACGCGATCGTTCGCGAAAAGGAATCCGGAACGCTTGAACAGTTTTACATGACACCGGTGCGGCGGGGTGAAGTCATTCTTGGCAAAATGATTCCGTATGTAGTTCAAACCGCCATCGAGTTTGCGATCATCTTGCTGGTGATGTACACGGTTTTTCAAGTTCCGATTCGTGGCTATGTCTTCCTGCTGTTTGTGTTGCTTTTGCCATTCACTTTAACGATGCTCGCTTTCGGTCTACTGATATCTACCAAAGCTGACACAAAAGATGCTGCAGGGCAGATGGCGATGGGAACGATCATTCCATCGATTTTTTTATCCGGCTACGTGTTTCCAATCGATTCAATGCCAGAGATCTTCAAAACGATTTCGTATTTCATTCCAACGACTTGGTTGATTGACGCATCGCGAGGAATTTTGCTTCGAGGCACTGACTGGTCGACTTTGTGGCGCCATACATTGGTGCTATGGCTGATGGCCATCGTCGTCACTACTATTGCCGCCTTGCGCATGCGCAAGCAGGTCTAAGTGGCGTAAGCTTCCAGCTTGCGACCATCCATTCAGCTCTTCGCAAGCTGCATTCCCATCACTACCGCACCAATCCCCAGGACTACATGCGCCGACGTGAGTCCAATCGCAACTTCAGGTCGGGCGGATTGCCACAGGCGCACAATGTCGAGTCCAAATGAGCTGAAAGTGGTGAGTCCACCGAGCACCCCGGACCGTAAACCGATTACCCACCAGTGGTTTTGAAGGTTTTCGGTCAGGGACCATTGGGCGAGGTAGCCGATCGCGAAGCAACCCACGACATTGACTACCAGTGTCCCGATGGGCAACCATGAACTGCCCATAAGGGAAAATAGATGCGCCGTAAAATGTCGCAAAATCGTTCCGACCATCCCTCCGACGGCTACAGCTATCCATTCTCGAACCATTTGTCGATCGCTCCTCGTCCGAGGTGAACTATATTGTCGTTGAAAAAAACCCATTTCTACCTTATTCTAGACACAAGCCTACCGATTCGCAGGCCCGCGAGTTCAGCTTTTGCTGCAGGCGCAAAACAACATTAATGCAATTTAGCCCCTATTTGGGCGATTCTGAGACAAATCAGTTGGGCGACTGGAACCTGCTGGGAGAAATTTGAGTCCCTGCAAGCAGTCTGAAATTCGAAACGACTTTGGAGTATGAACAAGATGGCTTCGGCTGAAACAAAACGTGGCACACAAGTAATGACCGGCGCCGACATTCTGGTTAAATCCTTGGTGGACCACAACGTAGAAGTCATCTTCGCTTACCCGGGCGGTTGCAGCATGCCGATGCACCAATCGCTGACCAAATACGGGAGCAAGATCCGAACGATTCTCCCGCGACATGAACAAGGCGGCGGCTTCGCAGCGCAGGGCATCGCGCGGTCGACTGGCAAAGTTGGAGTTGTTATGGCGACCAGTGGTCCAGGGGCGACCAACTTGGTGACAGCCATCGCCGATGCGAAACTCGACAGTATCCCACTGATCGCGATCACGGGCCAAGTTCCCACTGGCGTAATCGGAACCGATGCATTCCAGGAAACCCCGATTGTCGAAGTCTGCCGAGGTATTACCAAGCATCATTACTTGGTCACCAGAGTCGACGATGTGGCTCGTGTGATGAAAGAAGCCTTTCATATTGCGACGACCGGTCGTCCGGGCCCGGTGCTCGTCGATATGCCGAAAGATGTGCAGATGGATCAGTGCCACGTCGATTGGGACGTGCCGATGAATTTGCCTGGCTATCGCGTAAAGACACCGCTAGCTCAACCCGAGCAAATCCGCCAAATCGCGGCTGCTATCAAGCATTCAAAACGACCGTTGCTTTATGCAGGTGGTGGTGTCATTGGTGCCGAAGGCGCAGCCGCACTTCGCAAGCTGATGGAACTGACCGGCATTCCAGTTACGATGACCGTTATGGGACTGGGGCTCTATCCGAACGATGGCCCACTGTCGCTGGACATGCTTGGCATGCACGGCTCAGCCTATGCGAATTACGCAGTCCGCGATTGCGACTTGCTGATCGCTTTGGGTGTTCGCTTCGATGACCGCGTGACTGGTAAGAAGGAAGTCTTTGCTCAGAACGCAAAGATCATTCATGTCGACATCGACGCATCGGAAATCAATAAGAACAAAGTCGCTCACATTCCCGTATGCAGCGATGTACGATTCGTGCTCGAAGAGCTCAACAAGATCGTGGAAGCGCCTGACGATATTGCACCGTGGGTCAAGCATTGCAAAGAGCTGAAGCAAAAGCATCCGTTCCATTACGACGAAAAGTTCGATGGTATTCTGCAGCAGCATGCGATCCGCGAATTGTCGAACATGACCCAGGATCGCGACACCTTTGTTACCGTTGGTGTTGGCCAGCATCAGATGTGGGCGGCGCAGTTCTTCAACTTCCGCCAACCCCGTCATTGGCTCAGTTCCTCCGGCCTAGGCACGATGGGCTTCGGTTTGCCATCGGCCATGGGTGTACAAGCCGCCAACCCCAATTCGCTGGTTATCGACATCGACGGAGACGGCAGCTTCCAAATGAATATTCAGGAACTGGCTACGCTTCACTGTGAAAAATTGCCCGTCAAAGTTCTGCTGCTAAATAACCAGCACCTCGGAATGGTTGTTCAGTGGGAAGATCGTTTCATGGGCAGCAATCGGGCTCACACCTACCTCGGCCCAATCGATCATGAAGAAGCTCGCGGAATTGGTATCACTGAGAAACATGCGATCGTAACCGATAGGTATCCGGACTTTGTGCAAATTGCGAAGGGCTACGGGTGCGGTGCCGCTACAGTCAGTAAGAAATCGGACTTGAGAGCCGCCCTCACTGAAATGATCGAATATCCGGGGCCATTCGTTTTGGATGTTTCGGTGCCCTATCAGGAGCACGTTTTGCCAATGATTCCAACCGGCAAGACTGTTGATGACATGATTCTAGAGTAGGACGATATATTCAGCCCTGCCGTGGCGACTTGAAAGCCGCCTAGAATCAGACGATCGCGAGCCAGTGCGTGCTGACTCTTTCTGGTCAGTTGGTCAATTTTCAGTAGCATTCTTGCCAAAGTTTGGCAACAATCAGAAAAGACCGATCGTAAATGTTCCCATGAGCGATTCTCAAGAGTGAATTGTTCGTTGCGTTTTGAGGCACCTGTGACAAAAGCAAGTTTTTTGAAGAAATCTGCGGAAGTGGTTGAACATGAGGTGGATCTAGCGCGCATTGAGAGCGCCGTCCGCGAAATTCTTACCGCTGTTGGTGAAGATCCGGATCGTGAAGGACTGTTGGAAACTCCTGCGCGTGTCGCGCGGATGTATGCCGAAATGTTCTCGGGATTAAAGACGGATCCGCGTATCCATCTGCAAAAAGTTTTTACTGAAAAATACGATGAAGTGGTTCTCGTGCGCGACATCGATTTTTGTAGCATGTGCGAGCACCACCTTCTGCCGTTTACAGGTAAAGCCCACGTTGGGTACCTGCCCGACGGTAAAGTGGTCGGCCTGAGCAAGCTCGCTCGGGTGGTTGAAGAAGTCGCCCGGCGTCCCCAAGTTCAAGAACGAATGACGGAAGTCATCGCTGATTTGATCGAGTCCGAACTTTCGGCGCGTGGAGTGGCTGTGGTACTTGAAGCTTCACATTCGTGCATGACGATGCGTGGCATTCGGCGTCCTGGTAGTTTGTGCATGACGTCAGCGATGCGGGGCGTGTTCCGTGACGATCCTTCATCGCGAGCGGAAATACTTGGTTTGATCGTGGGCAATCGTAAATGACGTTGAATGCTGCTCTTTGGGCCAGCTCGACTGCGTTGACAGGCAAAGCTGCGTTAGCCTTTTGGGTCGCTGCATTTTTGCTTCACTATTTCGACCGCCGGAAAACTGTGATCGTTTGGCAAAGCGTCCTGACAGTCTGCGCTCTGGTGGGATGCATCTTTAGTTGTATGTACGCAGCGGGGTCAGTTACGCGGTGGATGTGGATTGGCAGCACGGCGATCGCTGGTTTTAGCGCCTTCCAGAATCTCCTCTTGTGGACAAAGACGAGCCCGCTCGAAACATTTGAGGAAGCTTCGCAGCTCGATCCTGCTATCACGAAGAAATCGAGCCCTGCGAAAACCAACCGCTCGAATACACTAATGATGAAACCAGCGACCGCGGTAACTTGGATCGCTCTGCTGGGTCTCGTGATAACTGCTGCCGTCATCGTGATTTCGAATTGCACCAGCGCGTCGGCTCTCAAAACCAACGCCGGGCTGAGTTCGATTCACATTCTGGCGGCTTGTGTTTTGTGGGGTGTCGCAATTTTTTGTGCGATCGAGTTGACTTTTGGCAGTGCACCCATGTCGCTGTCAGCGGTGTCATGGTCGGGAGTTTCTAGGGTTGCCCTTGGATGCTGGATTGTGGAGTCGTGCATCGCGGCGTTTATAGTGCTCTCGCCGATCGACAGCGCTTCGGAATTCGAGTCCATTGCAATGACACGCTTATTCGCAATCTCAATACTGTTAATGGACTTTGTAGTATGGATGATCCCTCATCGCCTTGCCTCATTCAAACGCACTGGTAAAGCGACGGCTTGGGTGTCACTCGCGACGGCCGCCTGGTTAGGCGTTTTGAGTCTCGCTGTGTTGTGTGCTCTGCCAGGCAATTGGCCGTGGATGCACCTGTAAGTCGCCCGATTTTCAAATCGAAGATTGCGTCGACGAAGTCTCCGTTCCTTAACTCGGCAAGCGGACTTTGAAGACGCTGCCAACTTCAACATCGCTTTTCACCGAGATTGAGCCCCCATGGGCGTCGACGATGCTCTTGCAAATGGCTAGTCCCAGGCCGCTGCCGCCCGTTTGACGCGAACGAGCCTCATCGACACGGTAGAACCGATCAAACAAATGCGGCAACGCGTCGGCAGGAATTCCGCACCCAGTGTCGCGCACTTCCACCAACGCAACTCCCCTTTCAAGCGACGTAGTTACGAATACTCTGCCGCCAGGCTTGTTGTAATGGACCGCGTTACCGATTAAATTTGCCATGACCTGAGAAAGTCGGCTGGCATCCCCCAGGCACTCCGCCGAGGTGCCCTCGTACGAAATGTCCACTTGGTGCGCTCGGGCGAGCGGTTGCAGCAAGTTAATCGCTTCGTCCACGATCACTTGAAGGTCGACCAGCGTACAATCTATTTCTAGTTTGCCTGAGTCCGCTCGGGCCAGCGTAAGAAGGTCTTCGACCAGCGTTTTCATTCTCGCGCCAGCTTTTTGACAGGTTGCAATTGTTTGCTTGTACTCTTCCGGGCTGCGAGGCCGATTGAGGGCTAATTCGCAATGCGACAGGAGGACGGCAAGGGGCGTACGCAGTTCGTGCGATGCATCGGCTGTAAATTGTGACTGCTGCTTAAATGAGCTATCCAGCCGCCCGAACATTGAATTCAACATGGTTGCCAGTGCTCGAACTTCGTCATCCATACCGATGGTCGCAATGCGGTCCGACAAGTTCGCCGCATTGATCTTGCCCGCTGTATCGCTGATGTGCTTGATCGGT
>JANNNN010000944.1:0-2049 GCA_031398555.1 Planctomycetia bacterium
GCAAAATCGCTGCAATGCTACCAGCGGAGCCGAACGAACTTGGTAAAGCGATTGCCAAAAAGCGACTTGATGAAAAACCATATTGGCATCTTGAACGAGCCCGCGTCGCTGGTACTCGACAAGTGCCAGTCGAACTCATCCTCAACGGCGAAGTCGCGGCCAAGCAAATGATCGACGCAGACGGCGCGGTAAAAGAATTGACGTTTGAAATCGATATGCCGCACTCAGCTTGGGTGGCGGTTCGCATTCTCCCGTCGATGCATTCAAATCCTATTTTTGTTCAAGTCGCTGGAAAACCGATTCGGGCTAGTCGTCGCAGTGCTCAGTGGTGTCGGGATGCAGTGGAAACATGCTGGCAGCAAAAGAACAAACAGTTTCGCCAAGAAGAAATTCAGGCCGCAAAGGAAGCGTACGATTTCGCTCGCAAAGCGTATGAAGATATCGCCGCTATGTGCGTTGCCGAATAAATTAGTCTGACAATTCATAGCGAATCCCTGAGTCTTCGTAAGACGTTTACTCGGTCGCTACGAATACATATTGGTCATTTCATCGCGATCGTATTTATCGCAAAAAGAAAACAGATGAAACTTACATTTTGCGTTGCACTATTTGCGTTGTGTATAAGCGACAATTTGGCATTTGCAACCCAGCCGAACGTGCTGTTCATTTTGGCTGACGATCTCGGTTGGAGCGATACACAGTTGTATGGAAACACGACTTACTACCAAACACCGAACCTCGAACGGCTTGCCAAGCGTGGTATGACCTTCACGCGCGCCTACTCAGCCAGTCCGTTGTGCTCGCCCACGCGATCGGCCGTGCTAACGGGTCTCAGTCCTGCACGCACTGGTATCACAACTCCTAACTGCCACTTGCCGCAAGTCGTATTGCAAGCCACTGTGCCAAAGTCAGCTGCACCGGGTTTGAAGTCGATCCAGCCTGAGCCCGTGACGCGATTGAAGACCGATTATCGAACGTTGGCCGAAACGCTGAAAGGCGCCGGGTACGCCACCGGGCACTTTGGTAAATGGCATCTGGGACCAGAACCGTATTCGGCACTGCAGCAGGGCTTTGACTTCGACGTGCCTCATCACCCTGGCCCAGGTCCAGCAGGTAGTTACGTTGCACCTTGGAAGTTCAAGGACTTTGATCACGACCCCAATGTCCCAGATCAACATATCGAAGACCGCATGGCTCAAGAAGCGGTCGCTTGGATGGAACAGCACAAGGATCAACCGTTCTTCATGAACTATTGGATGTTCAGCGTCCACGCGCCCTTCGATGCTAAGAAGGCATTGATCGAAAAGCACCGAGCTCGTGTCGACCCCAACGACCAGCAGCGCTGCCCGACTTATGCAGCCATGATTGAAAGTATGGATGACGCTGTTGGGACTCTGCTTGATGCGCTCGATCGACTGAAATTGGCCGATAACACGATCATTGTTTTCTCTTCCGACAACGGCGGCAACATGTACAGCGAAGTGAATGGCGAGGTGCCTACGAGTAACCGGCCACTGCGCGGCGGTAAGGCATCTATGTTCGAAGGTGGTACTCGAGTCCCCTGTGTAATTTCTTGGCCGGGTGTTACCGCACATGGTTCTCGCAATGAAACACTGATCCAAAGCGAAGATTATTTCCCCACCTTGCTCGAAGGGCTTGGTATCCAACCCGCCGCGAATCAGCTTTTCGATGGCGCAAGCATCCTAGCAGCTTTGAAAGGAGAGTCTCTAGAAAGAGAGGGAATTTTCCAATACTTCCCGCACAACCCTCCGGTTCCTGAGTGGCTACCGCCAAGCGTATCGGTGCATCGCGGCGACTGGAAATTGATCCGCGTATTTTACGGAGGTGATAGCAGCGCACATCGCTACCTCTTGTACAACTTGCGTGATGATCTTTCAGAAACTAACAACCTCGCTCAGCAAAAACCGGACTTGGTAAAAGAGCTCGACAGACTCATCGACCGATTTTTAGAGCGGACCGAAGCCGTCACGCCTGCCGTGAACCCTGCGTTCGATCCAGCCAAATACCAACCCGAGCTCGAAGGTAAGC
>JANNNN010000960.1:0-16880 GCA_031398555.1 Planctomycetia bacterium
GTAGCCATTAACGTCGAACTGTACGATGTTCAGTACTTACAATCAAGCGGCAGATCACTAATGCATAACGCCACTGCAAACTGCGTCGTCGGATTCGCTTCCGAAGTCAGCATTTGCGATGCTTTCAGGGGAATCCTTGCAGGAGTTGCATTAGTAACATTGTAACGCATGGCACGGGTGGTATATCAAGCTCTTTCGTAATTTATTGAACTAGAAAACCCATGAAATGGCCGCCTTGCCTGCAATTGACCGGCATTTCGAGCAAACTCAGCCCAATCACTTAGGTCAACTAAATCTCCTCCAGCGCATTTCTAGCATTGGTACAAAACCAGATTCGAAGGTCGCAATTTAGGCGTCTGCCAAAGTCGCTTTGGGACACTCTGGCGATTGCGTCGAGCGCCCTCTGTAGCTTGGGACCAACGTCCCGAGCAATCCTGACCCCAGTAAAAAGGGCCACTTGTAAAAAGGCAGAAACAACAAGTAGTTGACTAGCAGGGGCGAACAGACGGGACAATGGTCCCAGCCTACTTTTCTTTTACTGCTATCGTCAGCTGTTTCATGCTTTGCAAAACATCGAGCATCACGGGGATCAGATTTTTTTCGTTTAGCGAACATTCCGCGAACTTGATATGGTCAGCCCCGACCCCGATCGAGCCAGCGAAGGGATCGAGTGGCATCCATCGATCGCCTACCCAAGCTTCAACCCACATGTGATAAATTGCGAAGAGGTGATCGCTGTCTTTCGCTTTGAGAATTCGCAATCCGCTGGCCGCACGCGCGGGAATTCCACGCTCTCTTAGAACCGCGGTCAGAAGGATTGAATGAGCCTTGCAGTCGCCCTTTCGCTGTTGAATTGCCTGTGTAGGAGTTGCGAAGGAGCGAGAAAGCACTGCTTTCTCTATCTTCTGAAACACACCTCCAGTTAAATTCGAGGCCGTCGATAAAGCGTCGCTCGAGGCTTCAGGAAACTCGCTCAAAAAAGATCGCAACAGGCTGGCGTCAGAATCAAATTTTGAGAGATGCGATTCGTCGGGAGGATCTTGTAGAGCTCCCTCAGGGATCGGTTCGTTTGGAGTCACACGACTGATTGTTAACGTCGCACCCAGGGCACTGAGTGATTTAGTTTTCTGATTCACTTTACTTGAGAGTAGCCCAAAGGGGTCGACACTCGTTGAGTCGATCGAGAATGTCACTCGCGCCGGCCGAAGCTGTTCAATTGTCGCTTGCACGGGTACTTCCCCTTCAATCAGTTGCGCGGCTCGAATCGATCCATCAATTCTATCCACGTCTTCGCTAGAGCACAGGAACATTGCGAAACCACCCTGGCTCACCGATTTGACAATTTCGCCCTGTTTGTTTACCCAGTTCTTCGTCACCGCACTCTGCTCTTCGACCGTGAATTGGGTCTCGACTAGCAACAGTTCTGAAACCAGACCACCGGAAATGGGCGTCATTTCCCACTTCCTACTCTTCAATTCAACTTTGGCAATTTTCTCAAGAGGGGAAACAAAAATCGCAGCTTTGCGGATTTCGTCGGGCTGCATCGGCTGCTGTCGCAACATCAAAATTATCCCCAATGGTCCCCAGGTTCCTTCAGGCCACGGCAAACTGCTGCTCGTAGTAGGCTTTCCATTTTCGCTTTTCGCAATTGTCAACGATTCTCTTTGGACTTTTGCAGCGGATTCAGAGGTGCTGCCATCGAGGCGAGAAACTTCCGTGTAATTAAGCAACTTTCCATCTGCATTTTCAAGCGACTCGAGCACAATTTCACGACGTTGAAGGGGAGTACTAGAGGTCGCTGCAACTTCTAATACGTCGCGTTTGGTCAAACGCAAAACATCGCTTCCCAGAGTTTCCGAAGCTTCGATGGTGAATTGCGAAAACCCAATGCAATTTCCATTATGATATTGTGAGTACCAAGTCGTTACTGGCAAAGTCTGCGTATCCAGCCAGTTTTTTTTACCAGATGGCATCTCCATTGGCTGCTTCACTTTAGGCGCAACGATCACGGGGTTTGGTGGCGGCAATATACCGCCGTCTTCGGGCTTCACAGTGACAGTTCTGTTGTCACAGCCGCTTAATAGCACACCGACCATGACCACGCTGACGCTTAGCCAATTGCTCGCAAGCTTACTCGACTGTTGAAGGTCTATTCGCATACTTGATTCTCGATAGTTGGGTTGACGGACCCTCAAGTCTACTCTCAAGGGAAGGCATTTGAATACGACGATAGTTCCGTTTGCCTTTTCAATTTGACGAGTCAGCAATTACTGGAACTCTTTTAAGGCCTAACGCAATTGAGTCAGGGTGGATCTGACGCGTTTGCGACTGTTGCGAATAGGCGACCCACCGCAGTGCTTGGGAATCCTGAGTTCCGATTGTAACGATTAGCATCAACTTTACCGCCTTGAGCCACCAGGAAAGTAGACAACTTGGGAGCAAAACGGACGCAGTTCCAGAAGCTGACCTAGTTTTAGTTATCTGCAAAACGGTCACTCGCTATGCAGACAGCAATAACACCTCCGACTTCCGTACCTCAATTGTCCCGATGGACAAAGGGCGGAACGCGAGGAGAACATCCCCCGGAAATGGCAAGTGAGATTCCCATGGGTTCGCAGCAACGCTCCCAGAAAAGCAATTCGACTTCAGTCACTCCATCGGCGCCAGACGCTCTTACGAGCTTTGGAAGCTTGTCGGATGAACAACTGGAGGCGCATTTGGAAGTATTTAGATATGGCGCGTTCGATCTAACTGATGCGATTCGTCCATCCGTTGGTTTGCAAGTGGTTCCACGGCAAGGGTTCCGCCATGATGTTTACGTGGATCCATCTTCCAAAGCCAAAGTACCGGTGATCCTAGCCGCGGCATCCAGCGAACGCCTCTTTGATCTTTTCATCGACATGATTGATACGCTCGGCCCAGTTGTCGACGTAGTCCTCGAAACCAGTCATTACCATTCCGGTGGTCACCAAGATCACTACCGCGAACACATTGATATGCCAGTCCTGAAGAGCATTTTATACGACTTCGAAGAGATGCTGCTGAATGATGGATGCACGGGTATCGCGGTGCTCAATCCAAAGCGTCAACAAGAAGTCCAGTTCGACGAACATAAAATGATCATCTCCTACGGCTCGCCGCTTGAAAACTTCGAGCGAGTCTTGATCAGCCATGATGTGTACATCGACAAGGATATTCACTTCATCACCGAAGCTGAACACGTCCATACTAGCAGCGATAAACTGTTCGACGAATTCCAAACACTCTGCATGCGTCTCGGCATGGAAACTGAAGAATAATAGAGGGCAAGCGGGCCACGAATCGAACCGCTGGACTCGAGAAACATTAGAACCCCGGGCGCCTTGGTCGTAGCACGAACGATCAAAGCGCTCGGGGTTCGCTCGTTGACACCGCTGCCAACTTCGATACGAGCATCGCCTTCGGAGTAGTAGGAGTACGAGTGCGGGAATCATACTGAGGAGCGATTGCTGAAGCTGGTTGTGAGCGTGGCTGGATGGGCCAATGTTTGAAGCACAACACAGTAGCGTTCGGTGAGTTCGACGAGCTTTTTTAACTGCGCATCTTCAGCAGGCGAATCGAACTCAAAATTTAAACTCAGTGAGGTAATTCCAACTGGGACGCTCTTATCAATGCCGAGTGTGCCGCGAAAATCCATCTCGGCTTGGGCAATAATGTTGGCAGAATGGATTTTTATTCCCATCGCAGTTGCGACAGCAGATAATGTCACTCCACTGCATGCGACTAGTGCTTGAAGAAGCATATCGCCGGAACAAGCGTGCGCGCCTGAGCCCCCGGCGGCGGGATGCAAGCCTGCCGCCACTTGCCCAATCGATGTATCGACGCGGCAAGTCAATGGCGAAGACTGCAATGCGTCACTGGCAGCAATGACGCCACGGGCATGCATGACAACCCGAGCGGTGCTTGGGTCATCGCGATAGCGTTGTTTAAGCGGTGCTTGCAGCGTCCGCAGCTGATCCGCATTCATAGGTTTCAGCGCTTATTGGCAGGCGTAGGTCGGGCAGCAGCGGCATTCGGCGCAGCGGCAGTTTGTGCCGGAACCGAAGTTGTGACACCAGGCTGAACGGTTTGTTCGAGCAAATTATCGATCTGCGCCGTTTTGAGCATCGTGTCGAGTTGATTTTGCATTGCGATACGAAGTTTTTTCTCAAGCAACTCTTTCTGCAATTCGGGCCGAACCGCTTCGAAGTCCTTGACCAGTGGATTGGTCTCACCTTGCTTGTAAAGCACAACGTATTGTTCATTGAGTGCAACGACTCCGGAGATCTCACCGGGCTTAAGATCGAAAGCTGCCTTCTCAAGAGTCGGTTGGCCACTGTGACGGCGAATGGCAGGTACTTTGCCAAAGTTGGTTCGAGAAACGGTTTCTACCGAATATTTTCCTGCCAGTTGACCGAACGATTGCTCACTCAGGTCCTTACGTGCTTGCTGCCAAACATCCTCAGCGGTCCGTTGGTTGCTAAGCACAATTGCCAGAATCTCCGCGCGAGGTCCAAAGTTGGACTCGAATCCTTTTTGTAGATCCTCGGGTGTCACCTGCACGGTGTCCTGGACCAATTTCTTCAAAGCGACACTCGGCCAAACGGCATCTTGAATATAAAGATCGAGGGAAGCATTCTCTTCTTCCAAAATGCTCTTCAGCCACGCATCGGTGTCGGGAGTTCCATCGGGGCGCAGGAAGCCCATCGAGTCAGCCGCTCGAGCCACTTCGGAATCGATGTCAGCTTGAAGTATCTGCTTGTTCGCACTTGTCAGTGCCGATGCGAGCAACACCCGGTTTATCTCGCCTTTGAGAATGGGTCTACCATGACGCAAAATACATTCTGCGGCGAGCTGATCCATTGGGATGGGTTCGCGGTTCAAGTAGCCCGCAACTCCGGGGTACTTCGCCTCAAGCTCACGATTACCGAGGACTGTGACGAGTTCGCTTTTCTTTTGAAGTGAAGAGAAAATCTGATTAGCTGACTCTCCAACACGTTGGTCACGCAGTTGATCTTCAATGCGTTGCTGAATCGTTGGCAACATCTGTGGGTTAGGCGGAGTAGCCGGCAACTGACGCACGCATTGCAGCATCACGTGCAATTCGCCAACTTGAAAAGGTGGCGAAATCTCATTGGGTTTCAGTTGAAAAGCGATTTTCTCGAGTTGATCATCGCCGCTGTTGCGCCGAATGGGTGGTAACAAGCCTTCAACGCTTGCACTGGCTGCATCTTCACTTTGTTCCTTAGCGATGCGTCGAAACGTATCGGGCGCCGCAGTCGCGGCCGCATAGAGTTGCTGAGCCTTTTCAGCTTGACTGACAGCGATCATGCGAACTTGTACCTTGGGACCAAACTCGGCTTGCATTACCGAATCGATTTCTTGTGGCGTCACCTTTATTTTGTCAGCCGCTAGAGCTCGCAGCGCCAACATCGGCCAAACAATTTCACTGGAATATTGTTCCGGTGAAATGTCTCGCTCTTTTTCCATCGCTTCTAAAAACAGTTTGGTACTTAGACCAAACTTGTTCGATGTGCGAGCGATCTCATTGTTCACGTCAGCCTGGGTGATGTTGATGCCTTGAGCCTTACAAGCTTGAAGGATCAAGTATTTGTTGAGCAGGTTGTCGAGTACGATCGGACCAAAGCGGCGCAGGCTTTCTTGAGCAAGCTTTTCGCGAGTAATGGTCTGGCCGTTCACAAGCGCAACGACCTTTGGAATTCTTTCCATAGGCGAAGGGGGTGCGACGACCGGTGTTTTCTGCTGGGCGGCAGCGTTTGGCTTGGCTTGTGCATGGACGAACTGGGGGATGGCGATTAAGCCCAATGCGAATACCACGCTAAGAGTGCGGGGCTGTATAACCCTGCGGTAAAGCTGAATTGCCATTTCTGAGGTTCTCCATAACCAAAATTTGGATCCGTATTCAAGCGTTCTGGGTGACGTTTGATCATACGTTGCTTGCCAATCGCCAATCTTATGCCATTTCAAAGCCCTGCTACAAGACGAATCGCCGTCTGACCGCTGAGAAGTTGGGGAGAGTGGTCAAATCGAATGATGGCATTGCTCGGGCCCAGAGGTGATTAGCCCACTAACCCGAAGCGTCAGCGAGGGGAAACACGCTCTGAAACCTTGCGTCGCGTACTGTCACCGAGTAAACATTCGGCTGCCTGCCAATTCCCCTCGCCAATGCTTCGGGTTAGTGTGCAACACGGCGCAGGAGCTTCTCGCACTACTGATCTGGACAATGCGCCATAAAGCTGACTAAATCGAGTGAAAGTAAGTGCTTGCGTCGGCGCACACCACAAGCTCAAGTGGGGCAGCATCTTGAGCTTCGTCAAGTGCATCTTCGAGACGCTGAAGAAATATGCCAGCGGTTTCGGTGGGTTGGCAACAACCTGTGGAAATCGCAAAACGCTTCGGATAAAGATCGCTATCGCCGACGGACTGACGTTCTTCGAGTAAGTGCTGCATGCCACCGGCCCGTTCTATCGAAGCGTTCAAGTTGTAACCCGGCATGAAAACACACAGCGCGTTTTGCCGAAGCCGACAGACCAAATCGATTCCGCGCATGCTACACTGCACAATTTCTACCACCGCAGCCCAGGAGTTATCAAAATCGTCAACGGTGTCTGGCGCTAAGCCAACCGCTTCGAGCATTATGGCAGCCGCAGGCATTTCAGCTCGGCTAAGTTGCTTGAGTTGTGTTTCAAGTCGCTCGACGAACGCAACTAAATCGAGTACGTCCGAATCACCCGCCTGAAGCTGCGTACTTGCGGCATTTTGGGATGCAGCTTTTACGCGTGCTTCGGTGTGCGACTTCGATGCGTCGATGGACTTCAGCGTGCTTGGTTGCTTCAGAGCAGGTTGCAGACCAGCCGGTAGCTGAGTGCTGTTATGATAAGCAAGGCCACTTTGCGACAGGCTAGTTTGAAGAGGAACTATCGCCGCTTCAGCAGCAACAGCCTGACATGGCTCAGCATTTATGGGCTCACCACCGAATCCCTTGGTGGGTGGAAACGGTTTCCACTCCGACGAATCTAGCCAATGTCCACGATTTCGACCTGCGTTCTTCGATCGATAGAGCCCCTCGTCGGCCCGCTCATAGACGCGGTTGGTCGAGTCACCCTGTTGAAGGATCGTCAGTCCTGCGCTTGACGTAATTGACAGACGCAAGTCTTCATGGGTAATTACCTGTTCACTGATATACGCTCGAGCTTCGGCGGCCAAGCGGGCCAAGGTTACGCCGCAATCGCTGTTGAGGATAATTGCAAACTCTTCACCGCCGTAGCGAGCTGAGTAGTATTTGCCATTGCACCACTTCGTCAGACTGCGTGCGAAACTAGCTAAAACCGCGTCACCGGTGATATGGCCATAGGTATCATTGAAGCTCTTAAAGTGATCGATATCGATCAACATCAATCCGATCACTTGCGTTTGACTAATAGAATCGATGTACTTGTTAAGTGTTTCTTCCAAAGCACGGCGATTCGCTAGACCGGTCAAAGCGTCAGTACGAGCTTGCCGAGCGGTCGATTCGAGTTGCACAGATTGTTTGTTAAGTCGATCTTGCGCGGCCTCCAATTGCCCTTGCATCGATTCGTTAGCCTGAATCAAGTCGGTGATCGCAGTCAGAATGCGTTCCGGCTCATTTTGAACGGGGAGTAAGCGTTCGTTGATATGCACGACTTTTTGAGTGTGCGCCGAGACGTCGGCAGCAACCCGCTGTGTTAGCGTCTGCAGTTGCGTGGTAATGCCTTTCAGGCTCTCTGTTTCATCTGGCAGTACTGCTTGCTCATTGGAATCTACGCGATTCCGAGCACCTTGGTGTTGCACAAACCCAGCGACAATCGCAATGCCTGATAACACGCCTACTAGGGTACAGAGAATCTCTACCATCGTTTTTTGTTTCAATTCTTGTGGGCCGTTCGTCCAAAGATCGCAAGAAAAATTACTTCAGTGTTCATGCTTCCAACTTGGGTTTCGATTGAATTCTTCCCTGCCAACAGATTTTGGGCTGCGGATTTTGACGATCTTTCGGTTCGTGCTTGACTTGACGATCAGAATGCCGATACTTGAGGGTATTGCTTTTTAATTGAGCAGTGGGCATACGAGACACGACTTCATGATGAAATTGGCTCACTCCAAGGTGCTCGTTCAGGAGGGGGACACGATGATCGATTCTGGATTTCGGGATGTAACCGGTCGGGTAAAACATCTCCTTGCTGCAAGTCCCATCGCCGATTTGCGACATCTAAAAGTTGTCCAACAGGGCGACCAAGTACTGCTGCAAGGTCGAGTACGAACTTTCTACGCGAAACAGATGGCTCAAGAAACTGTTCGAAGAGCAATCAACGGAATGCATTTAGTTAATGCAGTCTCTGTAGATTAACCACCTTGCCGAAGCTGTGCTCGGCTGAGCGATTTCTGTCTGCATTCGTGAGTTTGCTAGCATTGGAAATTGCGTAGGCTTCCAGCCTGTGTTGATTACTGGGTTCTTACAAGATTTGTCTGGCGGACGTATTACCCCTGCAACCATTTTCTGTTTCGGTTCGCCTATCGGCCGGAACCCAGGTTAGATACACTCCTTAAGCCCTTGCACAGTTCGATTTAGAGCCGTGTATTTGCGTGCAACAAGGAGGTTGCTCGTGCTACGCATGCCGATTCGCAAAAAATTTTTATGCGTGACCGTCTTACTGACAGGCACTCTTCTGATTTTGCTCTTCACCAGTCTGCGCGGCATTTACGCTTACCGCGATCTAGCCGCGCTCCTGAACGAGCGTGCTCGCGAATTGCGGACGATCTCTGCATTGCAAGAAAAAGTTGACAACTTTCGATTCAGTTTTCGGATTAGCGAACCCAATAGCCCGCTGCAAATGCTCTCATTCGAACAGTTGTTTGGACTGCCGCAGGATACTTACTTGCGGGATAGCGTCAGGGCGGGCGATTTGCGGCTGATCATGACCGACCTTGGCAACTATGAAAAACTCCTCCAAAGCCACATAGAAGATGACACATTGCTGTCCGACCGCAGCAAGGAAGCGGAACTTGTAACAGAAATTAGGGCTAAGGTTATTGAGATTAGCGATAAGGTCAGCCTGAAACCTGGAACACAACCAGTTTCCGAAAATGATCTTTCTAACTTGGGGAAGATGACCCGCATAATGCCGTCCTATCTGCAGGAGCGAATGCTGAATTTTCGTGACAAAGAACGCGATCGCTACCGAAGCTGGATCGGGTTTATCGCTTTCTCGGGATGTTTTGCCTTCGCGACACTTGGCCTTGCCTTCTGGTACTTCAGAAGCTCAGTGGTTCAGCCTTTCAAAGTACTCCTTGCTGGAAGTCGCCGCATTGCCAATGGCGAATTTGAGCACCACATCATCCTGCAGTCGCACGACGAACTTGCGGAACTTGCCAACGCACTTAATAGCATGACCTTACGCTTCACCGAAATTCGAGACAATCTGCATGAAAAAGTACAGCAGCGGACTCGCGAAGTCGTTCGTAGCGAACAGCTTGCCAGTGTGGGTTTCTTGGCAGCCGGCGTCGCGCACGAGATCAACAATCCGCTGGCATCGATTGCTTGGAGCGCCGAAGCGCTGGAGGGCCGACTGCACGAAATCCTGCATGTGCAGACTCCAGCCGCCGACGGTAAAAGCCCGGAGACTAGCTACGACGAAGCCGAGTTAGATGTCCTCCGCAAATACCTTAAACGGATTCAGGATGAGGCCTTTCGCTGCAAAGGAATCACAGAACGCTTGCTCGATTTCTCGAGGCTTGGCGAATCTCAGCGCAAGCAACAAACAGATGTGAATGAATCGGTTTCGGATATGATCGCCCTGGTACAACATCTTGGGCAATACCGAAATAAGAATATCGAATACATCGGCGAGGAGGGACTTACTGCGTGGGTCAGCCCGCCGGAATTGAAACAAGTTGTGCTTAACTTATTGACCAATGCTCTGGACTCAGTCGATGACGGCGGATTGGTTACTGTCACCCTCGAGCATGACCAACGCACCTTCACACTCACCGTTCGCGATGATGGTTGTGGCATGACTCCCGAAGTTCTAAACCACCTTTTCGAACCTTTTTTCACACGCAGACGAGATGGTCGCGGAACGGGCTTGGGGCTTTCCATCACTTATCGTATTGTACAAGACCATGCGGGCGATCTGACCGCCTCCAGCGATGGACCGGGCATGGGGTCGAAATTTGTTTTGTCCATCCCACTAGAAAAAACGAACTCGCAATCGCATGAAACCGTCAAAGCAGCCGCTTAATGGACTGAGCATCCTCTTCGCGGATGACGAAGAATCGCTTCAAGAAGTGATGAGCATGGAATTGCCGCGCATGGGGCATCGGGTCACCGTTTGTCCAGACGGGCAGACTGCAATCAACGCTCTGGGACGAGACACTTTCGACTGCTTGATCGTCGACTTAGACATGCCTGGTATGAACGGCACCGAAGTCATTCGGCGCGTCAAGGAAGTCTCTCCTGAGACCGAAGCCATCGTATTGACTGGCAAAGAGTCGCTTGAGACCGCCATTTTGGCGTTGCGGTTTGGCGCTTGCGATTATTTAACCAAGCCATGCCGATTGGCCGAATTGCAAGGGCTCCTTGAACGCATCTTGCAACGTCGAGATCGAGTTAGAAAGTACCATGCCAACAAGAAGCAGCTGGAAAAACATAGCAATCACGTGCAACTGGTCGGCGACCACCCGCTGATGATTGCCGTTGCGAAACTAGTTGCGAAGGTTGCACCGACAAATTCTACAGTGCTTATTCGGGGTGAAACTGGTTGCGGCAAGGAGCTGGTCGCGCGGGCTGTTCACGACCAAAGTCATCGTAAAGACGATCCGTTCGTTGCGATTAACTGCGGTGCGCTCCCAGAAAACCTGATTGAAAGCGAACTGTTCGGTCATCGGAAAGGTGCGTTCACAGGCGCAGACTCCCATCGCGAAGGTCTATTCGAAGTCGCCAATGGCGGCACCATTTTTCTCGACGAGATCGGTGAGTTACCAATGGGTATGCAAGCCAAATTGCTGCGCATTCTCGAAAGTGGCGAAATGCGACGGGTCGGCGATAACGATCCTCTCAAGGTCGATGTGCGCGTCGTCTGCGCAACTCACCGCAACCTCGAGCAGATGGTCGAAGACGCTGGGTTCCGCGAAGACTTGATGTTCCGTATCAATACATTCGAGATTCACCTGCCTGCCCTCCGAGAACACACTTCGGATATTCCCAAGCTGGCCGTGCACTTGTTCCGCCGCTTCCGGCAAGATTTAATTTCCGATAACGACCTGTTCAGCCCCGAAGCGATGACAGAATTGGTAAATCACGTTTGGCCAGGCAACGTCCGTGAGCTTGCGAATGTTATCGAGCACGCCACCATCCTCTGCGAACAACCGCCGATCTTGCCTGAGCACTTACCGCGTCACTTCACGGATCGACGACTTCGAAAAGATCTTCGCGCGGTCGGTCCACTATCGCTCAAGGAGCTCGAAGAAGCCGCAATCCACGAAGCGGTCGGTCGCCATGGTGGCAATAAACAAGCCGCAGCGGACGAACTCGGCATCAGCTTAAAGACGCTCTACAACAAACTCAGCCAATCGGCCGCTGGTACACCCACAGCGAAGTCAGCATAACGCCCGAAGGTTCACTCCAATTCTTGTGTGGCACGGCGTGCCAATGTTTTTGTTCAAAACCAGCTTGCACTTGGCCACAGTGCCACACAAAAATGCTGGCGAAGTGTCGTGACTTGAACTTAGTCGCCAGTCAAAACTGCCTAAACAAACCCACGACCACTCCGATGACTTCAGCGTTTTCAACAAACTTTGCGGTAGCTTTTCGGTCGATCGGCTGCAGACGCACACGATTGCTTTCGGGCATCCAATAAACTAACTGAGTTCCCTCGTGGGGCAATTTTACAAGCACCATCTGACCCGCTGAAGCAGTCCCTTGCCGTTGAACGATCAACGAATCACCTGCAGCAATCTGTACATCCTTCAATGCATCGCCGACTACTGTCACGGCAAAACGGTCTTCGCCAACAAATCTCAATAGATCGACGGTCTCTCCGGCATCGACACTAAATGAACATACGTCGCCAAGCAGCCTGCCGCCCAGCGGCAACGAATACTGCTTGTCACGCGAAATGATTTCCGTTAGCTCGATCGCTCGGCTTTTGTTCGCTAGGCGACTGATCATCCCTTTACGTTCGAGCGCCTTGAGGTGACAGACAACTCCGTTGGGCGAGCTAATATTGAGAAAATCACCGATCTCGCGAACGGTTGGCCCGAAGCCGCGAGCAACAATTTTTTCGCGAATAAAGTCATAGACTTGTTGTTGACGAACAGTAAGCGACTGGTTCATCTGTGGCGTCCGCGTAAATTCATGGTGTTGAGCATCGTCCAGACCGCCCACCAGTATACGCATGTCAACTTATTCGGTAACCGGCCCAATGCGCGATAAGCGTAGCTGGTTTCGTTAGAAACCGGTCGTGCTTGCCGGGGGGGCGGTGTCGATTCATCCGGTTTCTGACGACACCAGCCACCCTCACCGCGCCGATTTCATTAACGTCCACTGTTCATCCATCCACTTGCAGCACGAGAGTTGCCCACGTGCTCCGATCCGCACTTGAATTGCCCCATCGCGATGAGTGATCGCTAACAGCGACGGAATCTGCGAGTAACGCTCGACCACCTCACGCCGAACGGCCCGCGGGCCTCCGCTGATAACAACAACCTCGGGCTGGCACCATTGCAACAAATTTGTCGGATCGTGGCTCATACTCCCATGATGGGGAGCCATGAGCACGTGGCAAGGCCGTGAGGGCAAAGTGAGCAGCTGTAGCAAACCGCCGCCTTCTAGATCGCCGGGCAGTAGCAATCGCTTGCTTGCGTACTCGATCTCCAAGCATAAACTGTCAGCGTTGTCGGTCGCACCGCGCCAAGCTGCGTGCGGATGTAAGACTCGAAAATGAATGTTGCCTTGATCCATTTCGGAAGGATGAGCCCATGAACTGGTCCCACAAGAGAGCTTTTCAAAGTGCGCGTTGAGTTCTTGAATCTCTGGCTCTTGTTTAGACCAAAACTGCGGGGTGCTTATTATTTCGCCGATCGCAAATCGTTCTAACAAACCCAACGTCGCGTTGTAATGATCTGAATCTGCATGTGAGATAATCAGACGATCGATCCGCGCTGTCTTGAGAGTCCACAAGCTAGCCGCGATTTCTTGATGACTACGTTCAGCGGCACCCAAATGCCCTGCGTCATACAGCCAAACTTCACCCGTCGGATGCTCGATAATCACACTCGTTCCATGACCAACACTTAAAAACGTGCAACGCAACTCAGTCGACAACGAGCCGATCGTCGACATCGCCGGTAAGCGATCAAACTTACCACGCGGTCCGCTAATCCAAGGGGCTGCTCCAATTGCGATCCACACGATCAGTAACATGGCGAGTGCAGGCAATCGTTTTCGTCCAAACAGAATCAACCAGAACAACGCGCCACCATAAAATGTAACCGTCCACCACACTGGCGGCGCGGGTAACCAGATGTGGCCACCGGGTACTTGATTGCCCATCGCAACAGCTGCCGTGATGAAGTTGAGCGATGTACCGCAAAGCCATCCGCATACCCAACCGATCGGTGGTAACCAGCCCAGCAAGCCTACGCACAGACCGCTTAATAGACTGATCGTGAGTGGAATGGAGATTATCACATTCAGTGGAATTGCAATCGGTGATAACACATGAAAGTTCGTCCAAATCAGGGGACAGGTGAACAACGTAATCCAAGCACTGAGGCAGGTCAGTTCAATTAGCTTGCGTACCGACCAACGCATCCAAATCCACCATGCGGGTAGCGTTTCATCGACGAGCATCTGCAATCGATCCAGCTGCACCCGCCGACGAGTGGTTGAAATAAAGAAGCCAATTGTCGCAACTGCGAGAAACGAAAGTTGTACGCCAACATTCTCGAGATTTGAAGCTCGTAGGAGAACTACGACGATCGCTGCTGCACCCAACAGATTGCCGATACGAGTCCGTCCACCTCTCCACCGAGCAAACGCAAAAATCGTTACTTGCACTGCTGCGCGAACCACCGGCGGCTCCGCTCCCGACAAACCCGCGTAGCACCAAGTCGTGACCACCAAGCACAAAAACGTCATGCGATGACTAATGCCAAGATAGATACAAATACCTAGCAGCAGCGCGGCGACTATCTCGACATGCAAGCCGCTGATCGACAGCATGTGCAGTGTTCCAGTGGCCATCAACTCTTGCTGGTCTTGCCAATCGACTTGTTGTCGTTGGCCGAACACCAGTGCAGCGGCAAGCGGCGCCTGACTATCGCTAACCCATCGCACGAGTAGCTTGTCGATGGCGCGAATCGTCAAACCGCGTAGACGGGCTAGCCCATGTCCACGCCAACGGCTCTCAACCAGCTTCAGCTGCTTTGCCGATTCAACTCGCATTGCAATGAAGCGATGCTCGAGCCTCGCTAGCTCCGCAAAATTGAAACCGCCAGGGTTGGCTGAAGGCCCAATTTTCCGGAAGTGGCCAAATATTTCTAGTGTGTCACCAGGCAGGTAAGTGTCGATGCGACCATCGGTTGTCAGACTGCTAAGTGCCTTGGTCGCCTGCCACTGATCTCGATGACGGATCGCAATGCACTTGACCGACCATCGAGTTTTCCATGGAAGGCTATTAGGGTCAGTAGGGCGATGATTCGCATTGGGTTGCCAAATTGCCGCAGACTGGACAACGATCCGCATGGCACAAGGTTGCCAGTCCGTCGCCGCGATGCTTGACAACGAATCCGCTTCAGGTGGTTTGCTATTTATGCCAAAGTAAACGCCTAACAAAAATACTGCAGGTAGGGTGCAAACAATCGCCCAACCACAAAAATTTCGCAATCGGATAAGGACGGCGGCGCCTCCCAACAATCCCGCTAAAATGATCAACCCGATGGGCCGATTTAATTCAACACGGCCACCTAGCCAAACTCCGCTAGTGAGCGCTATTGCGATAAAAAGCATCGGCAATCGATAGAGACAGTAATACCAGGGATCGGCCATCAACCAGTGCTGAGCGACGTATTTTTTGTAAAGTTCGCGCACTGGCGCGCCCCCAGCAAAGTTGACCTGGCACACGATGCTATCGAAGTGGACTCGCGAGCGACGTACAGGCTCGTTTTCGCAATTCGACGATTCCCCAAAATATAAGAAATGCAATGACAGAGAATAGCGTATCGCCAAGCTCGTGTGGTATGACTGCGAATAATTGCAGTATCTCAATTGAAAAATTCTGGTCCATAATCGGCTGAAGAAAATATTCCCAGCCCAGGGTCACGTGAAGCAACCAAAGCCCTACGCCGATTACCATCGACACCAGTGCTGAGCCGCGAGGAACCGATTGCTGACAAAGTCCAAATGCAAAACCGGCAAACGTACCCACCAGTGACAAGGAATACGATGACATTACCAGCGTGTAGGAGTCGCTTCCGCTAAGCGCGAGGCTCACCGACACCGCCGCGATGGCAATCGCACTAAACCGCTGCATTCTCAGTTGCGAAGACACCGAGCGCATCAAATGGAATCGCTGCGCCAGCGGTTGAAGCAAATTTTGTGACAGCACCGCTGCCGGAGCCAATACGGCGGAGACCACCGTGGACAAAACCGTAGAAACAACTGCCAGCACAAAAACTAGCAACAACGCAGGACTCAGTAGACGTTCTGCGAGCGCTGTTAACACTCCCTTCGTTGGCACCGTATCAAGTAACTGATTTGCGGAGAGTCCCGCTAAAATCGGCAGCATCCCCATGCTCAAATAACCGAGCGACGCCAATATGCAGGCTCGTCGAGCCACACGATCTGAGACGGCTGAACAAATCCGCTGCATCAAATCTTGCACGGGCAGATTCCCCAGCGATCCGATCACAAGCGCTGAAATCGCACCCATCACTTTTGTTTTTGAATCTGGGTCGGGCGCGATCAACCACGCCTGAGGATCGGATTCGAATCTCAACCGCCACCAACCCAACGCACAGCGTCCATCGCCCAACTGCAACAGGATTTCAAACCCTAGCATCAACAGTCCAAGAACAATCAAGACCATCTGAATCGCGTCGGTCCACGTAACTGACCACATTCCACCCATTAACGAGTAACTCATTGCCAATAGCGCCACGCCGATCACGCCCACGGAAACCGGTACGCCAAAGAACTGGTCAAACAGTGTTGCCAGTGCCAAATATTGAGCGGCGATCCATCCAAAATAACTTGGTACGAGAATACAAGCACTGAGCAGCTCCGACACCCTGCCATAGCGATAACGAAAGAAATCGGGAATGGTCATTAAGTTCATTCGCCGTAGTGGGCCGGCCACAAACAAGCCCGCAATGAGCAAACACAAAGCGATGCCGAAGGGATCTAACATGGCTTTCCGCAGACCGTGCTGAGCCACTTCATCGGTAGTCGTCATCAACGTCTCGGCGCCAAACCAAGTTACGATCATCGTGATCGTCGCCAAGCCGGTTTTTAGCTGCCGTCCCGCTAGAACGTAATCTTCAACATTCTTGATTCGCTTCTGAGCAACAAAACCGATCAGCAATAGAATCGCTGCATAACCAACCAATACCGCGGCAAAGGCCCAGTACATCTTGCCTGCAAGTAAACCCAGCGGCATCAGTGGCAAATCAATTTCGGCGCCCATCTAAATTTTCAATAAAACGACTTGAATATAAACAGCTCGCTATTTTAGACGACAGTCGCACCCTCTTTTGGCTGCCGTAAAACGAAATTCGCGACAAGTCAAGCGATATCTCAAGATTTGCGGTCACCAACTTATTTT
>JANNNN010000962.1:0-2573 GCA_031398555.1 Planctomycetia bacterium
GGCTTATCACCGTGGAACCATGTCTGCCAAGCAGCTCGATAAGCAGCGGGCAGCAGCCTGTCTTCAGCCATCGCTCGATCGACGGTCTGACCCACGCCAACTTGCAATGCAATCCGCGAATTGATTTTAGAAAGCTGTTCAGCGACAGTCTCGCTTTGCGTGCCCTCACCCAGTTCAATACGCACGCCAGCTTCGATCAGCGTCAACAACTGCTGATTGAATGCAATCAAGTCGTCCATTCTTGGCACTGCTTGTCGCGCATCGGTGCTCATCAAATTCGCCGCCCGTTCTGTAGTTTGATTAGACGAAACGTGCTGTGTTTCGTCTCAAAGAACTGGATGCGCGGCGAGTACCCATTTGTCTAAGAATAGTCTGATGTAACTGGTTTCGTCAGAAAGCGGACGAAGCGAAAGCTCGCTAACAACGCAACCGGTTTCTCACGAAACCAGCTACAAAGCCAGCGCGAAACCAGCTACACAGCGCGTAGAGAAAAGGGTTTATCGATCTGGAGACAAATTGTCCGCTTGACGATTGCGAAGTCGCTTAAATGCTTCGTACAGTCCCCAATGAGGGCCAACGCCCTTCTCGGTTGCAATTCGACTCGCTTGATCCTGCATTTCAGATACGGATGGCGAGACCGATCTATCATGCCAGGCCGTCAATCGTTCCAAGGCCGGAATGCTAACCGCACTGCAGAACAACAAGATCAAAAACAATTTCGCCAGTCTAAAAAAACCAACTCGATCCGCAGCTTTCTCACGCGCCGCTTCGAGCGTCCGTGGTCGCAGATTCTCAGAGGGTACTACGTAATTGCCCGCGGCTCGAATGAGCAACTCGACTGGCACCAACACGGAGTCATCATCACTAGAACGCTTAGCCACGGCGGACCTCTTGTTCGAGTGAACGAAGATGGCCAGCCAATTTGCTCAGCGCATAACGATAGCGACTCGCCGCAGTGGCTTGAGGCAACTCCAGCACTTCAGCGATTTGCGCAAACGTCATCTCTTCCCAGATCTTGAGCACCACTACTTCACTTTGTTCAATCGGAAGTGAACGCAATGCGCTCCATACAGCCCGATGCGTTTCCTCTTGCTCGACTTCGTCTACGCAGCGGCGTGTCAAAAGATCCGTCAAGCTGCTGACGAGCGGCCAACGACGTTTCTTACGTAAGATTACCAACGATTCGTTTCGAACCATCCGCAGAAGATAAGGCCAAGGCGAATCGGCCGCTCGAATTAATCGAATGTTAGTGACCACGCGAACCAAAGCCGCCTGAACTGCATCTTCGGCGTCATGTTGGTTCCGAGTGATCGTAACTGAAAAGCGAACGAGACGTTGGGCGGTCAAGTCAAAGAGACCTGAAAGTCCTGCAGCTCCGTTTTCCGCGATGCATTCAATGCATCCGCGAATCTGTTCAATAAATGGATCGATGGTTTTCATAGATCCCTACAGGATGCGCCAGAGCCAGCCGTTTGTCTAAGCTCTTTTCCAATTTATTAGGAAAAGTTTCGCGGAGTTTTTTCAGGCTGCATTTGTAGGACGAGGCTTACGCCAAGCGACTGCAAGTAGGCCAAGTACACTAGTTATAAGAACCGAGGCTGGTTCAGGAACTGAAGAATTCGAAACCGAGCCGCCAAATGCACTAAATTCAAGCTTCCGATTGTCTTCCGTGAAAAAGGTGTCCATAAATACATCGTCGTCACTATAGGGTGGAACCGCGGTTGGCTTCAAATCGAATTTTCCGGGCCGGACTAACTGAGTCCCAGAAGAAAGGATCAAAGGATTCACAACGCTGAACGTAATGGTTGCAACCTTGTAAAAACGATTGTCACTGATCCTCCCAGAATCCATATAGCCATTAAACCTGTTTATTTCCAAGAAATCACCATTCGTAAGCGGATCAGATACTCCGCTAGAGGCACCTGGCGGACCGAACGGTGCTACTGGGGAATTTGGAGTACCTCCAAAAAAATCTGGCCTAACACTATTCTGCAAGGCTTGGAACGCATCCAATTTCGTCTGAGTTCCAAGGTCTAAACCTAATGCCAAGGCGTTAAAACGGAGTGAAAATTGGTAACCATACAATGTTGATTGATCTGTTAGATGCAAATATATGTTTGCCGTGAGGGACGTATCGGCACCCGGTGAGTAACTGGTTACGAGGGCATTACTATTGGCCACGACGGATGCAGCATTAGCGCCGCTAAAATCGACGTACAGCATCACACCCGCATTCGCAGACCCAGAAAGACTCACAAGAGTAACTAATGCTATCAAAAGTAACCGGTTAGTCATTTTTCGTAACCCTCTTTCTGTAAGCGGAGCGAGGAACAAAGTCCAGTCCTGCATTCCACGCAGCGTATCAAAATACCATCGGGCTTTTAGTGCCGATACTATAGCTCGAATGGTGGCCAGATGCCATAGATTTGCAGATTTTCTCCTATATTCGGACGCCTATTTAGCCCAAACTAGCGATTATACCGAAAAAACGTTCTAAAATGATCGATTAAGAGGGAATTGCCCGAATTCCCCCCCCTGCTCCCCGAGTACGGAGGCGTGGGGAAAACAGCAGC
>JANNNN010001016.1:0-5820 GCA_031398555.1 Planctomycetia bacterium
GTAGCCAGCGGCGTCGAGCACCCGGCACTTATGCTGACCTCGTTGTGCTCAGAGTTGGTCGATCGCGTCACGGTCGTCGTGTTGGATCTCGTGGACTTGTGCGACACCGCGCGGAGGAATACGGTTGGCATAAGTGGCAGGTGCTTGCGTCGCCGCTGGCTACCGGTTAAACAATTCCGTCGCAGAGTCCGACCGTTATCTGAAGATCAATCACAGAGTCCTGACCCCTTTGTGGTGAGTCGCTTCGCGGTTAGTGTCAATGTGTTCTCTAAGGACGAACGTTCGCCGTCACCAAGCCCGCGCGTGACAGCATCCATCATGTTCGAGCCGATCGCGGGCTTTTTTACCTCTCATCCCCAACACTTCTCCCCGGAGTACCGGGGCGAAGGGAGCCAGAACTCGGGACGGACTAGCGGTTGCTGGTGGAGCAACGCGGCTAAAGAAAAAAGCCGCCGGCGGCAAGGCCGGGGGCTTTGTAATGTGGTTCAATTTGGACTAATTTGGACGAATGCTTAGCTACAGCCCATGGAGTTACCGCAATTGTGGCATAGGTAACAATTACCATTGCGGACGGTAATCGAACCACAGTTGTCACAGCTTGGCGCGTCGGATTGAAAGCCGGCGAACTGGGAATCTCGAGCGCCACCACCTTTGCCGTTGGCTTCAGGCATTACGGCGCCGGCGCGCTCTAGACTCTTGGCGTCAATTGTGGCGACGCCTCCGTTGTAACGCGCGGCTGTGACACATTCATCAGCTACCTCCAATGCGCCGTTGCCATTGGCTTGCGGACGCTTTGAAGTTGACTGCTGATTCGCGGCCGACTTTGAAGGGGCTATTTTTGACTTTGTGGAAGCTGAACCAACACCAGCGGAATCAGGGCTGCTTGTGGCGGCAGCACTGGATGACGCGGGTGAGGTTGAGCCTGCTTTGGTGCTCTGAGTCGACGTAGGACCGGCAATGGATGCGACGGATGAGGTGGGCTCGGATTTCATTTGGCCGGTGGCGGCTTCGCGATATCCAGCTAGGAAAGTAATGCCCATCCAGCGGAAGATGTAATCGACCATGCTCTTGGCTATGCGAATGTCGGGGTTGGTGGTGTGACCCATCGGTTCGAATCTTGTGTGACTGAACTTGTTGACAAGGACTTCGAGGGGCACACCGTACTGGAGTGACATGGAGATGGCGGTGCCAAAGCTGTCCATCAAACCGCCGACGGTTGAACCTTCTTTGGCCATGGTAATGAACAATTCACCGGGGCGGCCGTCTGGGTACAAGCCGACATTGAGATAGCCTTCGTGGCCGGCAATGTTGAACTTGTGAGTGATCGATTGACGGGTGTCAGGCAAGCGTTCGCGACGTGGCTTGTAGACGATTTTTTCAATCGTCGCGGCAGCTTTATCCGCGGCTTTGCCACCTTCGGACTTGGTGTTGAGCGGTTGGCTTTGCTTGGATCCATCCCGGTAGATGGCGATGGCTTTGAGGCCGAGTTCCCAACCCCAGAAGTAAGCGTCGGCGATGTCTTTAGGCGCGACATCGTTGGGCATGTTGACGGTCTTGCTGATCGCTCCGGAAAGGAACGGCTGGGCGGCGGCCATCATCTGCACGTGAGCTTGCCATGGAATACTGCGCGTGCCCTTGGCTGGCTTGAAGGCACAGTCAAAGACCGACAGATGCTCGTCTTGCAAGAACGGAGCGCCTTCGATGGTGTCGTTCTCGTCCACGTAAGTGATGATCGAAGCAACTTGGTCAGGTGTGTAGCCGAGATTTTCAAGGCCGAGCTTGACGGAACGGTTGACGATCTTAAGCATCCCGCCACCAGCCAGCTGCTTGTATTTTACCAGAGCGATGTCGGGCTCGATGCCGGTCGTGTCGCAGTCCATCATGAAGCTGATCGTGCCGGTCGGGGCGAGCACGGTGGCTTGGGCGTTGCGGTAACCATAGCGATTGCCGAGCTCGATGACTTTGTCCCACAGTTGACGGGCGGCGTCTTTCAAGTACTCGGGGCTGGCATCGTTGATGTCTTCGACCGCGTCGCGATGCATGCGCATGACGCGTTGCATCGGTTCCTTGTTCTCTTCATAACATTCGAACGGACCAACCACACCAGCCATCTCGGCGCTGGTCAAGTTCGCGGCACCGTGCAGCAGAGCAGTGAGCGATCCGCAAACACCGTGAGCGGCATCGGAATCGTAAGCGGCTCCGTGAGTCATAATCAAACTGCCGAGGTTGGCGTAACCAAGTCCCAGTGGGCGGAACATGTAGCTGTTCTCAGCGATCCGATCCGTCGGGTAGCTGGCGTGACCGACAAGAATTTCCTGAGCGATGAAGTACAAACGGCAAGCGGCTGTGAAACCGTCGACGTCAAACGTACCGTCGGCTCTGCGGAACTTCATCAAGTTGATACTGGCCAAGTTGCAAGCGGTGTTGTCGAGGAACATGTACTCGCTGCAGGGATTGCTGGCGTTGATCGGGCCAGAGTTCGGGCAGGTGTGCCACTTGTTAATTGTTGTGTCGTATTGAACACCTGGATCGCCGCAGTTCCACGCGCACTCAGCCATCTTGGTGAGCAGTTCCTTGGCGTCGTAGCATGGAGCGTCGCCACGAGCCTTGTCGGTGACCCAAGTCGTAGTCCACTTGTCGCCGTTGGCGACGGCTTCCATGAAGTCATCTGTCACCCGGACGGACAAGTTGGCGTTCTGGAAGCACACGGACGAATAGGCTTCGCCGTTGAAGTTCGATTCGTAACCTTCGCGGATCAGCGCGTGAGCCTTCTGCTCTTCACGCCATTTGCACTCGATGAAATCCATGATGTCTGGGTGGCTGATTTTCAGCGATTGCATCTTGGCGGCGCGACGCGTCTTCCCGCCGCTCTTGATCACGCCAGCGATGGCATCGTAGACTTTCATGAACGACAGAGGGCCGGAAGGTGTTCCGCCGCCGGACAGTTTTTCGCGCGAGCTGCGGATGGTCGATAGGTCAGTGCCGGTGCCGCTACCGAATTTGAAGAGCATGGCTTCGCTGCTGGCGAGGCGCATGATGTCTTCCATGTTGTCATCGACGCTTTGGATAAAGCATGCCGAGCCTTGCGGATATTCGTACGGGTTGTCAGGTTGTTCGACTTGACCGGTTTCGCGATTGTAATTCCAAGTGCACTTGGCGCCGGTCACGCCGTACTGATGGAATAAGCCGACGTTGAACCAGACTGGCGAGTTGAACGAACCGTGTTGGTGCAAGCAGAGCCACGAGAGTTCGCGGTAGAAACGTTCGCCGTCGGCATGAGTGTCGAAGTAGCCGTCTTCGATGCCCCAGTCGGCGATGGTGCGAGTCACGCGATGGATCAGTTGCTTGACGCTTTTTTCGCGTTGTTTGGTGCCTGGTTCACCGTAGAAGTACTTGCTGACGACGACGTTCGTTGCCAATTGGCTCCACTGGGCCGGGATTTCGCAGTCGGTTTGTTCGAACAGCGCTTTGCCGCTCTCGTCCTTGATTGCGGCGCTGCGAATTTCCCATTCGACGGTATCGAAGGGATCGGTGTCAGGAGGGCAAAATCGAGTACCGATCTGCAGCCCGGCTCGATCACCGCGCAATTGCGTCGACACGGCACGTTTCGTACGACTCTTTGATCCGCCGCGACCCATTTCAACTGTGGCCATAATCGAATTACTCCTTAAACACCCAAAACGAAAGTGATTTGCCGAAAAGTGGTTTTTGCTATTTTTTTTGGCGTTCACTAGTTGACGAAGTGCTGCAGCGTTTGGAGTGTCACATTTAGCCTTGCGAATCGGTTCTTCGAAAGGTTTTTGAGTGCTTCCAAGCGATGTTCGTTAGTAGTGAACAAAAAAGCGACAATATACTGAACCTAAGTCCACCATCATGGTCGAGTTGGTTTTTTTGGTGGGCAATCCGCCCGCGACCCAGACTCCTAACCGAGATGGCCAGAGTGTTCGCCAACCACTACCCATAGTGTATGAGGTGTTTTGCGAGCACTACATCTAGCACGCCCGATGATGATACAGGTTCAAATCGTCGTGTCAAATTTTACCACTTGGTTATCGTAAACCAAGTTGCGATAGGCACTTCCGGCGATAACCTGAAAGTCGCTTTGTACAGTAGAGAGCCGACTGGGAAGTCCTAAGTGACGGTGTTTCAATGGTTTGTGAAGAATTGGTAAAAAGTTATTGAGTAGATGGTTCGCGGAGCGAATTTTGAAAATGTTTTTTTCTTAGTGTGGCACTTAGCGGTTTTCCCGTGGTGGGTGCGTTAAGCTGCGTAGTTTGCGATGGATCGAGCTTGGGACTATTTGTCCCGAGCCGTGGCTGCCGCTGCCATTGCGGACGCTAGCAGCGTTCGCCACGGTGGTTTAGGGACGCGACAAACGTCCGATTTGTAGCTTGGGACCATTGTCCCGAGCGAACTGTGTTTGTTGAATATAGATAAAACAGGACGGGCGGGACAAACCTTTCCATCCTACGGTCCACCTTCAACTCAGCTTTTCTTATGTTCGAAGCCAAACCTCTATTTGTCATGCTCTTCATTCTTGGAGGGCATTTCGGATTTTGGCTGCTACTTTTTAATCGCATCAATGCTACTGGACTTGAGCGATATGTGATCAAGCGGATTGAGAAAGCGTTTGTGTTCGCTGCTCTGGCGATTCCTATATTCGTGTGCTTTGTCGAGTCCAAAGAGCTTGCCGAGTGGTTTTCGAAGGGCAGGTGGTGGCCGACGGGCGGTGTGTTGTTTGACGCTTGGGGGTGGTTTTCGTTGGCCACGGCGGTATTAGTTGGGCCGCTGTGGTTGTTGTCGCGACGGCATCTGATACCGCCCAGCCATTTGCTCAAGCAGGATACGCGGCACTTTGATGTTGCGGCTGCATTTAGAGAGTCTTTATTCCTGAACGCAAAATTTAAACGCTGTGCAAAACTGCCTTTCAACCAGGTCGCGCAGTTGGAAGTGACTCACAAGGAACTTGAGTTGCCGCGTGGCGTTGAGGGAGTCGATGGTTTGAAGATTGGGCACATTTCGGACATTCACTTGACCGGAAAAATGAGCCAGGATTACTACCATTTTGCAATTGACCAGTTGCTCGAAGGCAAGCCGGATCTGATTGTGATTGCGGGCGATATCATCGATTATGCGAGGTGTCTTCCGTGGCTCGAGCCGCTGCTCAAGCGGCTTCAATCACCGCTCGGGTGCAGTTATGTGTTAGGAAATCACGACCGAAGACTGGGCGATATCGGGCCGCTGGTGGCACAGCTAAAGCAACTGGGTTTGCATGATCTTGGCGAAGCAGATCAGCGCATCCCGCTCGCTGGCGGTGGAAGTCTTTGGTTGACGGGAAACGAACTGCCATGGTTTAGGCGTCGCCAAATAGAATCCCCTTGCGTCGTACCCCAGCCTGTCGTTGCAAATGAATTGCGGATTGGGGTCAGCCACAGTCCGGACCAGATCAGTTGGGCGCGTCGGCAGCGGCTTGACCTGATGCTGGCCGGGCACACGCATGGTGGACAGATACGGATTCCGTTGGTGGGTCCATTGGTGGCCCCTAGCCACTATGGAAGTCAGTTTGCGTCGGGAGTTTTTTATCTTAAGCCGACGCTAATGCACGTGTCGCGTGGGCTTTCAGGGGTCCATCCATTTCGATGGCTCTGCCCTCCAGAGATTTCAATTCTTACGCTAAGGAATCCGGGGGAGCCTAGCTGAGCCGGAGGCGCTAGCCGGCACTAGCCGACCCCTCGAATTGGAAAAATGAAAATTTGAAAAACGGCTAGTGCTTTGTCCAGATTAGATTTTGGGATTAGAAGTTAGCGACCATCTATATGT
>JANNNN010001026.1:0-1394 GCA_031398555.1 Planctomycetia bacterium
GTGCCGAAGTACACGCAAACGCTGAACGAGCCGCTGAAGGGTTTGCGAGTCGGTGTGATTCGCGAACATGTTGAACATGAAGCCCTTGACGACCGCATTCGTAACGCGGTGCTTGAAAGTCAAAAGATGCTCGCGAGCTTAGGCGCGACCATCGTAGAAGTGCAATTGCCACACACGGCATTTTCAGTTGCGACTTACTACCTGGTTGCTCCCTGCGAAGCCAGCAGCAATTTGGCTCGTTACGACGGTGTTCATTACGGTTATCGTTCGCTGGGCGATCCAAAATCGGATTCGCCGTTGGACGCGATGATCGCCCGCAGTCGCAGCGAGGGTTTTGGTCCTGAAGTCAAGCGACGCATCATGCTTGGGACATTCGCATTGAGCGCGGGTTACTACGATGCGTATTACAAAAAAGCGTTGCAGGTTCGCCGTTTAATTGCGGAAGACTACGCGAAAGCTTTTAGCCAAGTCGACATGTTGCTCGGCCCCGTAACGCCTACGCCCGCTTTCAAGATTGGCGAGAAGACCAACGACCCGGTCGAGATGTACTTGGGGGATCTGTTTACCGTAGGCGCAAACTTGGCCGGAATTCCTGCGATTTCGATCCCAGCGGGCTTTACGGCGAACCAGTTGCCGCTGGCGATACAGTTAGAAGGTCCGGCGCTCGGGGAAGCGAAATTGCTTAATGCCGCCTTTCAGTTGCAACAGGCTGGGTTGTTTACTCCAAAACTCGCCCCCGGCGTGTAAGGGCAGTTACTGGCTGTGTCTCAGGCATCTCGTCAGTGGCCGAGGCTTGACTTATGATTGGAGCCACGTGGCCGACGCTGCTAGCGTCGGTCGAATGGCCGGACGCTAGCAGCGTCCGCCACGGAAACTTACGACGCTGGCAGCGTCCGCTACCATTGACTTAAAGCTTTACTTAGAGGATTAACCGAATGAGCGTTCTTGTTACAAAACCTGCGCCTAACTTCAAAGCCCAAGCCGTAATGGCCGACGGATCGTTCAAAGAAATCAGCTTGAGTGACTATGCAGGCAAGTACGTTGTACTTTTCTTCTATCCGCTCGATTTCACTTTCGTTTGCCCGACGGAAATCATTGCGTTTTCGGATCGTGCCGCTGAGTTTTCGAAGCTGGGTGTGCAACTGATCGGAGTCAGTGTTGATAGCCACTTCTCGCACTTGGCCTGGCGCAACACGTCGCGCGATCAAGGCGGTTTGGGGAACATCGAGTATCCGCTAGTGGCTGACCTTAGCAAGCAGATCGCCCGCGACTATGACGTACTGATCGGCGAGACCGTTGCCCTACGCGGATTGTTCTTGATCGACCAGAAAGGCATTGTTCGCCATCAGGTCGTGAACGACCTTCCGCTGGGCCGGAGTGTGGATGAAGCCCTG
>JANNNN010001043.1:0-5769 GCA_031398555.1 Planctomycetia bacterium
GGCCAGGCGAAGAAGACACCTAGGGCGGTCAGCGTGAGTGCTGAGATGGCCATCAAAAGCAAAACTCCGCCGAGCGAAGCGGTCAGTGGTATGCTGCCAATTGCGATGGCTAGAATGAGGAAGATGCACGCTTGCACCCATGCGATCGCGCCACCGCCCAGTATTTTTCCGGCTGCGATTGTCCAGCGTGGAACTGGTGCTACGAGGACATTTTGTAAAAATCCTTCGCGTCGGTCTTCTATGATCGAAATTGTCGCAAAGATCGCCGTGAACAACAAAATCAGAGCAATTGTGCCTGGAAGATAATACGTCATGAAATTTTGATCACCGCCACGAAATGCGGTGTGCATGCCTGTACCAAACAGCAACCAAAACAATATTGGCTGCCCCAACGCCCCAATCACTCGATTGCGTTGCCGAAAGAAACGCGTCCACTCACGCCAAAACAGCATCCACACGGTCGACAATGCGCCAGCAGGCTGAGCGATATTCACTGGTGCAATGGTTGCGGGCATCAGTTGACCTTGGAAGTTTCGAGATAATCACACATGGGGAATTTCCCTCGCCGATGCATTCAGGTTGGTAACCAAGCATTGGGAATTTCCCTCGTTGACGCATTCGGGTTGGTGACCTACAGCCAGTTTACTTTGAAAACATTTTCTTGTCTTTGGTGCCAGTCGAGTCGCTACAGGCCGGGTTTTTCAAATTCAGCAACTGGCTCATTTAGCCTTGTTTTGCGCGAGAATCGGATACAATGTCGCCGACAGAGAATTTCACACAGAGGATTGTTGTACAATTCAAAAAGCGAGTCGAAGCATGTGGAAACAACTTATCGCGTCGCCCGTAGGACCACTCCAAGCCGCTTGGCGCGAGGATGGTTTGTTTGCACTTTCATTTCTTCGGCCAGCTGAGGATGCCTCTAATGACTTGCCCGCAGGTAAAGGACATGAGACTGAGCCGCCGGACATGCCCAGGCGAATTCGTGTTCTTTGGAACAAGTTGAGCGATGTGCTGGATATGTATTTTGAAACCGGTGACCTGAAATGGTCGCTGGATCATTTGGATTGGAGCGGCGTTTCTGACTTTCATCGCGAAGTCTTAAAGTACTGCCATGCGATTCCCGTCGGTGAAACACTTACCTATGGCCAGTTAGCAAAACTTGCTGGTTCACCGCACGCCGCGAGAGCTGTCGGCGGTGCGATGGCTCGAAATCGCTGGCCGCTAATTGTTCCATGCCATCGTGTCATCGGCAGCAGCGGGAAACTAACTGGCTATTCGGGTGAGGGCGGATTGAAGACCAAGCACTGGTTGCTCGAACATGAATTCCACGCCTCGCACGGCAACCTGTTTTCGTTAAGCGCCCAATAGCGTTAGGGCCCGCGCAACTAGCACGAGGCTAAATGGTTATCCGTAACAAACACTTTCATTCGATGCTTCTTGGGTGAAGCGAATCGGTCAGCATACTCCGCTGATGCAACGGACAAGTTAAACAGATTTTAATCGGTCCTCACAAACGCTAAACTCCTGCCAGCAAATCTGCGGTGCGCTGGATGGCTTCCATTGGAATTGTGTGCGGACCGTTGAATCCCACAAAGTCAACTTCACATCCGGCTTCGAGCAATAGATCTCTCAACCAAACTCCGACAGTGAACGGCAAAATAATGTCTTGCCGTCCATGGCTCTGCAGGATTTTGCAGTTCGTCAGTCGCGCCGCAGTTTCCTTCCAGTGCCGCTCACAAATCAGTGCACCCGAGTAAAGACAAAGTGCCGCTGGTGGCTCTTTCAGACCGCGGCAAGCGACATCCATCGATAGCATCGCTCCCTGAGAAAATCCACAAAGAAGCAAATTGCGCTCGGTCAGTTTCGCGCGCTCAAGGGCGATCTCAATCGTCTCTGTTAGACTTGCACGAGCTTCGTCAATCCCTTCCGGAATCTCTTCACGAATCTGTTCAAATTGACCCGACTCCATGGCTGCCATGAGTCTCGCAATGCTCAGCAGCCACCAAGCCCGCGCGCCGGGCATTCCCTGTTCATCCAGCGATAGCGGAGCGGCTGGGAAGATCAGTTGCATGGGTGTCTCAGAATCGCTTTCGCTAAGCAGTTCCTGGGCAATTCCAACAAGATCGTCGCCCGGTGCTCCAAAGCCGTGACAGAAGACGCCAACTTTTTTAATAGGCTCCGATCCCTCAGGCTGAACAACAACGCAATTGAGATTCCCCAATAATTCCCGTTTGGCTCGATACACTAATTCGCTCAATATTACCAATCCTCTAACAAACTCTGGTTTTCTGCTGAACCCTAAACGCCGTAGCGGCATCTTAGCTGACCGTGGGACAACGGTCCACGCGTGCGGCAAGTTGAAAAAGTTCGTGAGTAGATCCGATCTACATTGGACTTTTGTGTAAAGTGTCGGATGCTCAATAAAACTTCCAAAACTAAAAAAATCCTGACGCTTATGGGTTAGCCGAAATTGCAAGTACGAACTAACATTTATGGGGCGGATAGGGGAATTTCCCCATAAATCCGGACAATTCTGTCAACTCTCTCAGTAGCTGAGAAATCAAATCGATGAATCGACTGGCTGTTTGGATAGGATCCTTCTTGGTCATTGCAATTGTGCTTGCGATCGGCGGTAGATTGGGTTGGATCAAGTACACTGAAATTACAAAGGCCATGGACGCTCCGCCTCCTCCTGAAAACCCTATCGCCGTTACGATCGCAAACACGACTAGTGTCGATTATCGCTACAATACAACCGTGATAGGGACGGTTCTCGCCCCAAGATCAATCATCCTAAGTAACGAAATTCCTGGAACCGTCTCCCAGCTAGGCTTTAAATCCGGCGACGAAGTTGCCGAGAATCAAAAGCTCGTCGAGCTCGATGCGAGCGTCGAGCGGGCGCGTTTAAAGTCTGCTGCCGCCCGACTCAAGATGAGCGAATCCACTCTGTCGCGAACCCGCCAAGCAGCCAAGAACCGCGCAGTTAGCGAAGTGGAAGTCGAACAAGCAGAGTCGATGTATTCACAAGCCGCGGCGGAGATTGTTGAATTGGAGGCGACGATCGCTAAGAAAACGCTGCTTGCGCCGTTTCCATCGCGAATTGGACTGAGCAATACGCACGTTGGCCAATTTCTCGCCAGCGGGTCGCAGATTGTAACTTTGCAAAGTCTTGAGGGCTACATCAACGTCGACTTCATGGTTCCTCAAAGCGCGGCGGACTTTGTCGAAGTTGGTAACAACGTCAAGTTAGTCGATGATCAAGAAACCTATTTGGCAACGATCTCCGCAATTGACGCCCAAGCGGATCGATCGACTCGAAACTTGATGGTGCGAGCAAAACTAAGCCCGATTCCCAAGCACATGCTGCCAGGCGATTCGGTTCGGGTCTTAATTGAGTACGGCCCCGAAATGAAGACCCCTGCGATTCCCGTTGAAGCACTCAGGCAGGCACCTATGAAATCGTATGTCTACCTCGCGGAAAAAGACAGCGAGGGAAATCTTCGCGCCCGTGAGCGACAAGTGAAAGTCGGGCAGATGATCGGCGGTGATTTCAGTGTCTTAAGCGGTCTCGATGTTGGCGTAAGTGTCATTGCTGACGGTTCGTTCAAGCTGCGTGACGGCGTATTGATTTCACCAATAACGAAGTCGGCTTCTACTGCTCCTGCCGCCAGCCAAGAAACGGCAGGGAAGTAACCTCGTGCGTTCCATCACTGACATCTTCATCCGCCATCCCGTCCTCGCTATCGTTGTCAACTTTGCCATCGTCTTGATCGGCCTGAGAGCCATGGTGCTGCTTCCGATACAGCAATATCCGAAGCTCGAGAGCACTTCAGTTGTCATAACTACTTATTACATCGGAGCCAGCGCTGAAACGATTCGTGGGTTTTTGACAACCCCCATCGAACAGGCCGTCTCATCGATCGCAGGAGTCGACTATATCGAGTCGAGCTCAACCGCCGGTGCAAGTATCATCACCGTGCGCTTGAAGCTCAATCACGACAGCACCCAAGCACTGGCCGAAGTCAACGCGCGTTTGCAGCAAGTTCGTCGCCAATTGCCTGCAGAAGCCGAGCCGCCAGCGATCGAATTGCAACGCGCTGATCGACCTTATGCATCGTTCTATATCAGCTTCACGTCCGAAGAGAAAAGCATTTCGGCCATTTCGGCGCTTACGGACTGGATCAATCGTACGATCCAACCGCAGTTGTCGATCCTGCCAGGAGTTCAGCGCGTCGGAGTCGAAGCGGGCCAGATGCCTGCGATGCGAGTTTGGATTTCACCACACAGGCTGGGAGAAGTTAACCTGACTCCCGGTGACGTCTTCAACGCACTGCGGCGGAACAATTACATTGCGGCCATCGGCCGCGTTCGCAACGATTCCATCCAAGTCGATTTGTTAACGAATACAGACTTGCGTTCAGTAGATCAATTCGAAGATTTGATCGTTTCCGAACGCAATGGATCGATTACTCGTCTGCGTGACGTGGCAACTGTCGAATTGGGTTCGGAAGAACCTTTGGCGACCGCGATGTATGAAGGCAAAGAAGCGGTTTACGTTTCTGTCTGGCCGCTGCCAGGAAGCAATGAGATCGAAGTTGCTCATAACCTTCGAGCCGAACTGGTGAAGATGCGGCCAAACTTGCCAAAGCACATCGATATGCAGCTTGCGTTTGATGCAACAAAGTTCATGGAGGAAGCTCTGCAAGAAATTTCACGCACCCTCGGCGAAACTATTTTGATTGTTGGCCTAGTCGTGTTTCTGTTCATGGGCTCAGTTCGCACCGCGCTCGTTCCGTTGATTGCGATGCCAGTCTCACTAGTTGGCGCCATGATTCTGATGTTGCTGCTCGGATTCTCGCTGAACTTGCTGACCATTCTAGCGATCGTGCTCGCCGTGGGTCTGGTGGTGGACGATGCGATCGTTGTGGTCGAAAACATCCAGCGGCATGTGCAAGAAGGAAAGTCGCGAACCAAAGCTGCCCTTATTGGCGCACGCGAACTAGTCGGTCCCATCATTGCCATGACGATCACACTCGCGGTCGTTTATGCTCCCATCGGCTTTCAAGGCGGCCTAACCGGTATGTTGTTCCGCGAATTTGCGTTTACGTTGGCTGCCGCCGTCGTAGTCTCTGGCGTAGTCGCCATCACGCTTTCGCCAGTGATGAGTTCGATCATGGTGCATCCTTCTGGCAAAGAAGGATTTTTAACTAGGTTCGTCAATCGTCGTTTCGAAAGCGTGCGAAGTGTCTACGCGTGGATGCTTGGAGGAGCTTTGAAGTTGCGTTGGTCGATCGCTGCATCGACGATATTGGTAGCGTTGGGGGCCGCTCCACTTTACATGTTCAGCGGCAAGGAACTTGCGCCGGTCGAAGACCAAAGCGCGATCGCTGTCTTTATGTCGGGGGCTCCCGACGCAACGCTGAAGTCAACTACGCGTTGGGCTAAGGAACTGTCTGCCACGTTGAAGAAACTTCCCGAAGCAGAATACATGTGGGCCCTAGTCACGCCCGGATCTGGCTTTGGGGGGATTATCACCAAAGATTTTCGCGACCGCAAACGCAGTACGACGGACATGTATCCGGAAGTCTTTGAAATGGTTTCGCAGTTACCCGGGATCGAACCGTTTCCAATCCTACTTCCTCCACTGCCCGGCGCTGGACAGTATGACGTCGAGTTAATTGTGAAGAGCGACATGCCACCGGAGCAATTGGCCGAAATGGCAGCTGAGATCGCTCGCGAAGCGGCGACATTGGGCAAGTTCATGTTCGT
>JANNNN010001094.1:0-3903 GCA_031398555.1 Planctomycetia bacterium
GCCAGTGTTTGCAACACGGACAAGTATTTGAATCTGTTCAAGTCTGCAATCAATAACGGGTCAGACCGGCTCTGCTTGCTTCAGCCATCTTCATTGTCCCTTTTACTGTTGACTGCCACGCTGCCATTGCCGGCGTTTACGATGGGCTAGTTGCCCTATCGTAGCCTATCGATCAAACTGAAGCGAATCCTGATCGACCCGTGCAACCCACCTTGAGGCAGGTATGTTTCGCCCCGCCGTTTTCACCGTATTCGCACTGTTTTATGCAGTGAGTGCGATTGCACAGCCCGCCGTTTCTTTTAACCGCGATATTCGACCAATTCTTGCCAAGCATTGCTGGGCTTGTCATGGTCCGGATCAGGATGCGCGGCAAGCAGACCTGCGGCTCGATTCATTCGCAGCAGCCACCGAAGTTCGAGACGATCATGCGGCTATCCGAGCGAAAGATCCAGATCACAGCGAATTGATGCTCCGCGTGTTGTCGAAGGACGAGGATTCAGTGATGCCGCCACGCGAAGGAGGCACGCCCCTGACTTTATCCCAAATCGAGTTGCTGCGTCAGTGGATCGCTGCCGGTGCGGAGTACGAGGAACACTGGGCGTTCGTTCCGCCCAAGCGGGCGCCCTTACTCCAAGTAAAAAACACCGAATGGGTCCGCCATCCGATCGATCACTTTGTATTAGCAAAAATCGAAGCCGCAAAGCTGACTCCTTCGCCGCCGGCAGATCGAGCCACTTGGTTGCGGCGAGTCTACTTGGACCTAATCGGCATTCCGCCAAGTCCTACCGAAGTTACGCTGTTTGTCGACTCGCGAGACGCTCAATGCTTCGAACGAGTGGTCGACTCGCTTCTGGCGCGATCTGAATTCGGCGAAAAATGGGGACGAGCTTGGCTCGATCTGGCTCGCTACTCGGACACCAACGGCTACGAGAAAGATCGCACGCGTTCTATCTGGCCCTATCGTGACTGGGTCATCAACGCGATCAATGCCGACATGCCTTTCGATCAATTAACCATCCAGCAGGTTGCCGGTGATATGCTCGCGCCGAGTGATTTACAAGCCAAGATCGCGACCGGCTTTCATCGCAACACCATGCTCAATGAAGAAGGTGGTATCGATCCACTCGAGTTCCGTTTCTATGCGATGAACGATCGCGTCGCGACGACAGGCCTAGTGTGGATGGGACTTACAACGGGCTGTGCCCAGTGCCATACGCATAAATTCGATCCGATCACACATACTGAGTACTATCAATTCATGGCGCTGCTCAACAACGCCGATGAACCTGACCAAGAAGTTCTCTCGCCGACGCTCGACGCAGAACGTAAGCGAATCGAAAGCGAGATCGAATCCAAAGCGAATCTTCTTCCTACTCAGTTTCCGTTCGAAGGTTTTTCATCAAGCGAATTGACACCCGAGGATCGCACTAAAAAAAGTCGACTTGCGTTCCAGTCGAAATTCGCAGCTTGGACCGAACAACTACGATCCGTGGCTGTCAATTGGAAAGTCGCCATTCCATCCAAGATGAAAACCAATCTGCCTCGCCTGGAAGTTCTCGAAGATGGCTCATTGTACTCAACGGGCGACATAACCAAACGCGATCTTTTTGAATTGACACTGACGAAAGAGTCGCTCGGTGACCAACCGATCACCGCGCTACGTTTGGAAGCGCTACCTGATTCACGACTTCCAGCGGGCGGTCCTGGCAGATGCTATTACGAAGGTCGTCGTGGCGATTTCTTTCTCAGCGAAGTGAGGTTGCGTGACGGAGATCGCACGATCAAAATCCGCGAAGGTTCTAATAGCTACGGTAAGAACGGCTTGGGCAGTGGTTCAGCCGAAGCGAAGAACGTTTTTGATGGCGATGGTTCTACCGGTTGGTCCACTGCCCAGCGCGAAGGTGAAGCTCATCAATTGGTCTTGGTACTCGACGAGCCCCTGCAAGTCACAGAGTCGCTAACGATCGAGATGCTGTTCGAGCGTCACTATGCCACCAGCCTCGGTCGTTTCCGCTGGTCAGTTTGTTCATCTGATAAGAAAGCGACCGCTCAAGATCTTTCCGCCGCTCTTCAAACCGCTTTGGCGAAGGAACCGTCACAATGGTCTGACACAGAACGTCAGCAACTCGAGCATCATTTTGCACTTGCATGCGATGAACTCAAAGACGCCCGCAAGGATATCGATCAACTTCGTAAGTCAAAGCCCGCACCCCCTGCGACGTTGATTATGCAAGAGCGATCCGCTGACAATCCTCGCCCCACGCACCGTCATCATCGCGGCGAGTATCTCAGTCCACGGGATGAGGTTACCGGCGGTCTTCCCGAAATTTTCCGTAAGTTAACCGCCAAGCCCCCGACGAATCGATTAGAACTCGCGCGTTGGTTGGCGAGTAACGACAATCCGCTGGTTGGCAGAGTCATCGTGAATCGCGCCTGGCAGTCGTTATTTGGTGAAGGACTGGCGCGATCCCAGGGCGATTTTGGCATGCAAAGTTCACCGCCGACACATCCAGAATTGCTCGATTGGTTAGCCGTGGACTGGATGGAGTCTGGTTGGTCGACGAAGAAATTACTGCGTGGCATTGTCCTCAGCTCGACCTATCGGCAAAGCTCAACACCGTCACCAGAGTTGCGTGACCGCGACCCAGAAAATCTGTTTCTCGCCCGATTTTCGCGCCAGCGAGTCGATGCTGAGGTACTGCGAGATGCCATGCTTGTGACCAGCGAGCTTTTAAGCGATCGCGTCGGAGGGCCGAGTGTCCGACCGCCTCAACCTGCTTCGGTCACCGCGCTCGCCTACGGCAATGAAGCGTGGCCCGAATCAAAAGGCGCTGACCGCTTTCGTCGCTCACTTTATACTTTTTCAAAACGCACTGCTCCGTTCGCTGCCTTTCAAGCGTTTGATGCTCCATCAGGTGAGACTTGCGCCGTACGCCGCGAACGCAGTAACACACCGCTGCAAGCGCTCACGCTAATGAACGATAGTATGTTCATAGAGATGGCCGAAGCGCTCGGTTGTCATATCTATCTTGCGGTCGATGACGACAATCAGCGGGCTCATGCACTCGGCTTTCGCGTCTGGTCACGACCGCCTACCGATTCTGAAGTTGCTTCGATCGTAAAATTTGTGACTGTGCAGCGCGAGCGTATCGCCAGTGGCAGCATTACTCCTGAGATCCTTTCCGCTGACAGCTCTCGCGTAAAGCAGTTGATGGAAAGCTCCAGTGCCAAAGCTAGGCCAACGCTACTCGCATGGATCATGGCCGCGCGCGCCTTGATGAACACCGACGAAGCCGTGACGAAGCCTTAATTAGTGCCCCCCGTAGCTGGTTTCATAAGAAACCGGTCGCGCCCGCTAACCAGCACGACTGCATCCGGCTTCTAACGAAACCAGCTACGATTTTGATAAGTGTCAAACTCACTTGAAGTAATTACCAAAATGAATCCCGAATACAATATCGCTCGACGTTACTTTTTGAGTGAATGCCGACTGGGGCTTGGCAAGATCGCAATGGCGTCGTTATTCGCGGGGGCGGTTGCTAATACGCGTGTCGCCAGTGGCGATTCAAATGTGTCACGAAAAGGACTGCCCGATCTGCCGCATTTCCCGGCCAAAGTAAAACGTGTGATCTACTTGTTCATGGCTGGTGCGCCGAGCCAGCTCGACTTGTTCGATTACAAACCAAAGCTTGCTGAACTCGAAGGCAAGCCGCTGCCGCCGTCGGTGATCGAAGGCCAGCGTTATGCGTTCATTCAACCCGACGCCGCAGTTCTTGGTCCGCGTTTCAAATTCGACCGTCATGGCAATTCGGGAATGGAGATTTCCGAGATGCTGCCACACTTGGCAAAGATCGTTGATCGAATCTCGCTGCTACGGAGCGTATCGACGGATCAGTTCAATCA
>JANNNN010000751.1:0-5281 GCA_031398555.1 Planctomycetia bacterium
GCGACCTTGAAACCGTTCTCTCATGGCTGGTTTCTGTGCAAAAATCGCATGGAGGTTTTGGCTATTTAGAAAAACCGACAGGCGATACGTCCCAAGTCCAATACGCCATGTTAACCCTGTGGACGCTGCACAAACAAGGACTGGACGTTCCGTCGCAAACCGTAGAAGGTGCGATCCGCTATCTCATCGCGACTCGCGATCCCACTGGGGGCTGGGGATACCAGGGAGTCCTTCCTGCTGGTCCAGGTTTAGTCGCGCAAACAGGCGTGACCAAATCCTTGTCGACCGCTGGCTCGTGTTCGATTTTGATCGCGGGCGACATCCTGGGTTTCTATCGCCAAATGAAGCGGGGAAATGCAGAGGAAGACGGCATTCCTGATGCGTTCATTCGCACTGATTTAATGAAGAAAGGCAAGACCGAACGCCGCGAATTGACGCTAAAACGCGATGATCTCGATTCCACCATCGATGCAGCCGTGAAGTACCAGAACGTGAACGACTTCGCTGGTGGCTATTTCTATTATTACTGGCGCTATTCGCAAGAGCGCTACGAAAGCTTCCTGGAAGTTCGAGAAGCAAAGCAAGCGAAGAGTCCGTCTTGGTACAACAAAGGCGTTACAGAGCTCGCAAGCTTGCAGGAACGAAACGGGTCGTTCTCGCAACTAAAGAAAAGCGATTATACGCCGGACGATATTTGCACCTGTTTCGCGATGTTATTTCTTGTACGTAGTACGCAAAAAGCCATCGGTAAAATCAATGAAGGTTTGCTGGCAGGCGGATATGGATTGCCCGATGACGTGTCGTCCGTTCGACGCATTGGAGATCGCATCGTCAACGATGCCGAAACGTCAGTAGAAAATCTCTTGGCGCTGATGGAAAGCGATAGTACGGGGAATGTTGAAATCGGTCTGTTGCCAGAGAATCTAAAGCTGAGCAAGGATCCTGGCGAACGCAAAGACCAAGTAGCGAGATTGTCCCGCTTGCTGGTCAGCAATGATTACAAGTCTCGCCAACTGGCCGCGAAGTTATTAGGCCGCAGTGAGGATTTCGACCAAGCACCTGAACTGATCTACGCCCTTCTCGACTCCAATGACATGGTCCCCATGATTGCAGAGGAGAGCCTGCGACTGTTGAGTCGCAAGTTGAACGCTGGGAAGTTGAAAATTAAACCCAAGCAGGAAGAAAAGATGGCGGCGTTTAAGTACTGGAAAGCTTGGTACTTGGGCGTGCGGCCGGACTATGAGTTTGTGGCGCAGTAGGATGGGACCATTTGTCCCGTCCGTGGTGATGGATTCTATCGACCCTTCGGGTCTACGCTCAGCCCAGTCATGCAAACCGGTGGTTTTACCACCGTCTAAGCTACGGAAGCTATGGGTTATTAAAACTGTTCAACCATGACGGTTTTAAATCGGTTGAATTTGGCTGCACGACCGGCGTCGAGCGCACCAACCACCGCTCCGTGCGTGCTCTCTTCGTGAGCTTGAACGGTTAAAGTGTCCATGTCATCGCCAGACGATTGTTCTTTCAGTCGAACCAGGGCGACGATCAAGTCCTGCTTGCTGGCAACTTCCTCGCGATCATCGGCGGAGACCACGGCATAGCCATTGAACTCGTCGACTTGGACCACGGGTCCAGCGTTCTCTGGATCTTTGTCGCTTGACGCGTTGCTACTGGGTTGTTCGCTTAGTTGACGGCCGGTGCGTATGACTTTCTGAATGCTAAAGGAAGCGGTGAGCATAAAGAAAATCAGCAGCAAAAACACGACGTCGACCATGGGGGTAATATCCCAGGCTTCTTCGTGTCCTTGGTGAGGGCGTTCACGTTTGGGTCGGCGTTTGATAGGCGGCGATTTTAGTTTTGTAGATGCGGTTTCGACTCGCTGCGCAGACTGCTGGGCCAGCAGCGCTCTTTTGGCGGCTTTGCGTTTTTCTCGCTCGGCAAGTTTCGCTTTGTCGGCTAACGACTGCTGGAATTCGGCGAGTTCGGCGGCCGAGGGCAAAGCCAGTTTGAAGTCGCAACGCGGGCAGCCGACTGAACTTCCGAGTACACGTTCATGGACCGCGAATACAGCTTCACAGCTCGTACACTTTACTTTGACACTCATATTCGATTGCTTTATAAGGTCTGCTGAAGCACTGCTTTTATTGCTGTACTGCGATCAGAATTTGCTGATCTTCACTGAGGCCTGCTGAAGCGGCTACGCGCACGCGAGTCATTTCACGAGTCTTCACAGCGGGCTCGCCGCGAATGAGAACAAACTTGCGTTGTTCGTTCTCGACTGCATTGCGAACGTACTCTTCGACTTCAGTTGCCATTTGATCGGGATCCTGAGCGAACGCGACATTGTTCGGACGGATCACTTCAATTTTGCCGTCAGCACTCTGCTTTACGTTGATGACGACACCTTCTTCACCGGCAGCGACGTCTCCATTTTTTGCCTTCGGCAATTCAGCGACGATCGTCGGCTCCATGCGAGCGGTCACGATAAAGAAAATCAGCAGTAGCAAGACAACGTCGATCATCGGCGTAATATCGAACTCGCCGTCAAATTCACGTTTCTTGCACAGTCGTTTTGTGGCCATCCAGGGTTCCTCTGGGCCAAGCATTGTTGCATTGGTCCGAATTGTGGCTGACGCTGCCAGCGTCAGTTTGTAGGCTGGTAACCAGATACCGAAAGCTCGGATGCTGGTGTCGACTAATGCGGTTGCTGGCAGCATCCGCAAGCGTATAAACTCGGATGCTGGCAGCATCCGCCACGATTAGCGACGAGTCGGTTCTCGGTATTCGTCTTGGCGACTGGTTTCAAAGAGTTCGAAGAATCGGTTCAAGCCGAAACCTGCCAGTTCTTCCATGTCCTTGATACGATTGTTGACGACGCCCATCGCGACCAACAAACTGACGGTGATGAGCAGCCCGATCAAAGTATGGTCCAGAGCGATACGAATATCCGCTAGCAGTTGCTTGGTCGGTTCTGACGTGGTCGCCGTTTCCAGAGTTTCAAACGCGCCCATCATACCGGCCACGGTACCGATCAAACCCAGCATCGGAGCCAACTTGATAATGGTTGAAACCCAAGCCGTGCTGGCTTCTATCTGGGCAATGGCGTCATACTGGAAACGATCGGACACGAGGTCGTGAAGTGCCTGCGGTTCCATCTCCCTATTCTGCATTGCGATATCGACGAGCATCGGTATAGCGCGGCGATCTCCTTCGCACTTGGCTTGCACTGCCGCATAATCACCGCGCTCTAGATCGGGCGCGATACTGTCCAGAAATACGTCCTGCGCAGCCTCGTTCTTGAATCTGAGACGCGAAACGAGGGTCCAAACTAAGTGCAGATTGAACAAGCCCCACAAGGCCGCTCCCGCGAGGAAGAAGTAGTCGGCTTGCCCAACGAATGAATAGAGCATTCGGAGTTCCTTAAAGACTCTAAGTAGTCGCGATCTTAAACTTCAGGAAAAAGAAACCTGTTGTGCGTGACGGATGAGCTAGAAATCGCGGACCTGAAACGGACTCAGGAACTGACTCACGCTCAGCTGCTAAGTAAGCGTCAAGTCTATAGTCTCTTAATCGGTCGGTCAATTATCAGCGAACGTTCTTGCAGCACGTCACTCTGCTTTAGCATAGTCAACAAAGTCCGACTTGGCTTCACTTTCCAGAGGAAAACGACGCTTTGTATTGACAACTTCGACCTGGCCGTCTTAGTCTAGTTTATAGTGGGAGGGTCGCCCTAGTTCATCTGCTTTTCAGGAATCGCCGCAATGAGCACCGCTAGTCACCATGACGAAGTTGGTCCAACCGTTAGCACTCGAAATTTGCGGACGCAGAAGGTCGATGTCGTCGCCAGCCTGCTGATGAGCAGTTTTCTTATCACTGGCTCGCTCGTATTCGTTTTGTTTGTGATCTGGTTTACCAGTACGTATAAATGGGAAACAGGCGGCATTCAAGTTGAAGAAGAGCGAGTGGCGGGACGCGGTGACCATGCTGAGGGTTTTGCACGCGACATCGAACCGCCCGGCGCCGAAGAAGCTGATTTTCTGAATGAACCGACGCTGGCTGAATCGCTTGAAGCGGTAACAGATGCGGTTACAAGCGTGGCGGCGACGATGGACAATGTGGACACTGACGCCAATGCATCCGCAGTCGGCTCGGGACGTGGGGATAGTCGCCCTCCCGGGCCACTGGGTGAAGGCGAAGATATCGTCTCCCGTTTCGAACGTTGGGAACTGAAGTTTCTAGCCAAGGACGTAAAGACCTATGCTTCGCAGTTGGATTTCTACAAAATCGAACTGGGCTGCATCGGCAAATCCAAGCTAGTCGACTACGCCTTTGGCTTTTCGGGATCTCCGCAGAGGCGTTCCGGCAAAGGTAGCGAAGAGAAACGTTTGTACTTTATGTGGCGGCAAGAGGGACCATTGGTTGCCTTTGATCGCCAACTGCTAGGCCAAGCAGGCGTCCAAACGCAGGGTCGGCAGATGCTAAAGTTCATTCCAAAAGAACTCGAAGATCGCATTTACCAGACTGAAATGAAGTATGCGATCAGCAAAGGGCACGGTAAAGTTCGCGAAATCGCCAAGACGGTTTTCGAATCGCAGCCGGCTTCGTCCGGGTACGACTTTGTTGTGATTGAACAGCGTTACCGAACCGTTCAGTAGTTCAATCGTTTTAGTCCTGTCGAATTCCCGTCTTTTGTGGCGTACCTTTTAGGAAAACTTCGCCGTTTTTTCACTTCGCGATGCAACGTGGTTCGCAAGCGGTTATCATCAGTAATATCAGCTCGATAGGCACGATTCTGGCGGTTTGCCGTGCGGTATTGAGCGCAACGCTGCGACCTTGAGTTAACTGAGCTTATCTAAGACTTGGGCTTATCTAAGACTTGGGCTTATCTAAGACTTGGGCTTATCTAAAACTTGGGCTTATCTAAAACTTAGTACGTCCTTTGGTACGAAACGGGAGTGATTAATGCGAGAGTCGGGCTGTATTTCGTATTTCAACCGATCGAATATTTCAGGCGCTGTCGGTTTTGCTTGTAGTCACGTGGTAAGTACCGATGAAAAGTGCTTTCCAAGGATTTTTGTTTTGAAAGTCGGGTCGGTCGCATAGCGACTCCACTTCCTAGTTACTTCTTGTCTTTCCGCACCACGTCGTATCGGATCATTGCAAGTGCAGGCCAAACAATTCATAGAACAGCTCGCGGCTCAACAACTTCTTTCGCCGTCCATAATCGATGAGCTTCGACGTCAAGTTGCCGAAGTCAAATCTCGATTGACTCCTGAGATGA
>JANNNN010001110.1:0-2682 GCA_031398555.1 Planctomycetia bacterium
CCGAACATCCATGACTCCGTTTTTGGAAAAACTCGAATGCTAGAATCGATACAATTACCTATTCTGGTCGGCGCGTTGGTGGTCATGAGCTGGGCCGTTGCGCGACTGAGTTCGATAAGTGCGGGCTCTAAGAATAGGACAAGAACGAGTTCCTTGGAAGTTCCGCCCGAAGTTATGCGCTGGCAAGTGGACCTAAGCCGGCTGTCGCAGGAATTGCAGCAGGAACTCGACGAGAAAATGGCAGCAGTTGCGGCCCTATCGGAAGCTTATGTGCAGGCTTCCGAACGGTTAAGCGATTTGATTTTGCGAGCTGAGGAATTGGAAGTTGATCTGGAAGAAGGGCTGGGGGAGGAAGAGGAGCGGAGACGGTTAAGCGCTTAGGAACATGGTTGCTTGAGAAAACACGCAGGGGAAGACTTTTTGGAGTTCCCCCAGGCTAGAAGCCTAGGCTACGGGACATGAGTGAACCGGGATGTCTACAATGGAGTCTTTGGCGGCAGCTTAAAAAATTTGGCATCGCGAGCGCTTCATGATTCTGGTTTTAGACAACTACGATTCGTTCACTTACAACCTCGTTCAGCGATTGGGCGAAATCGATCCAAGTGTCGATATTCGAGTTATCCGCAACGATAAAATCACTATCGACGAGATTCGAACGCTCAAACCGGCTCGAATTCTGATCTCGCCTGGGCCGTGCTCGCCGTCGGAAGCTGGGATCAGTGTGCCAATCGTGGAACAACTTGCGGGTGAGTTTCCAATTCTGGGCGTGTGTTTAGGGCACCAGTCGATTGGCCAAGCTCTGGGAGGCAAGATTGTTCGTGCGCCAGAGTTGATGCATGGCAAGACGGATCGTATTTCGCACGACAATCGAGGTTTTTTCGAAGGCCTGCCGAACCCGTTTGTAGCAACTCGATATCATTCATTAGTGATCGATCCACCGAGTTTGCCGAAGTGCCTTGAAGTTTCAGCTTGGGTCGATGGCCCGGCTGGAAGGCAAATCATGGGGGTGCGGCATCGGGAGTTGCCTATTGAAGGTTGGCAATTTCATCCCGAGAGCTTTTTGACTGAGCCGGGCGTGGAACTCCTCACTCGCTTCCTAGAATGGGATGTAAATCCTCAGCTTCAATCCCACTCGTCGAATTCTTAAGTGGCGTTTGTCCAGTGAAAGCGGTCGTCTAGTATCGCTCGTCGGGTTGTAGCTACTTTAGATTCCATAGCCAGACATTGTTTGGGCTCGCCGGTTCATCGAACTCTGGCGGTTCGTCCGAGGTTTGCTTCGCTTTCGAAATGTCAAAACCCCACAAAAGATGGCAGTGTCACGTTGGGTGTCAGTTGGGCGCTGGGTCGATAGCCGAACGGCTTGCCGCCAAGGTTGGCATGAGCGTTGATGAATCGAAGCCAACAAATTTGGCACTTTAAATCTTGGCGAAGGCTAAATAAAAGTCTTGCGGGCAATGGTCGCACCCGGCAGGGCGACGAGCAATTAGGTCGGCTTTTACGCTGTAGACGACTAGTCGGTCTGGGAATCGGAAGTTTCCCCCCAGGCTGGAAGCCTAGGCTACGCTCGGGACAAATGGTCCCAAGCTACGATCACACTGCCATTGCCGCAAGTCTTCTGGCTTGATAGACTTGGGGCTATTGTCTGGATCGAGTATTGCTGGTCGCTTGTGCGATTGGATCGAGCTGGCACGAAACTTTAACCTCTATTGGGTGCCTCCCCTTGGTCAGCCTGCCCTGTTTTCTATTGGCTGACAATCTTTTGGGGAAGGTTTTCTAGGTCCTTTATGGTCAACCGCAATCTCATTCGCTCGTTAGAAGATGACTCCATGTCGGCGCAACTCGATTTGTTGCTGCCAGAAGATGAAATGGATACCTTTATCCTCGATGGCCTCGAGGATTTGAACCAGAATTTTGACGTCAACCAAATCGTGATGGGCAGAATCGTCGAAGTCAACGGCGAGTATGTTGTTATCGACGTTGGGTTCAAGAGCGAAGGTGCAATCAACATAAACGAATGGGACGAGACCGAAGAGCCACCGCAAGTGGGTCAACAGGTCAAAGTTCTGATTGAAGAAATGGAGGACTCCCTCGGTCCTGCCAACGATATCCACGGCATGATCTCGCTGAGCAAGCGCAAGGCTGAGAAGATCCTGGATTGGGAACGTATGATGAGCGAAGTTGCCGAGGGCCAAGTGGTCACCGGTACTGTCACTCGCAAAATCAAAGGCGGTTTGCTGGTCGATATCGGCGTGAACGTTTTCTTGCCAGCTAGCCAAGTTGACATTCGACGCCCGAACGACATCGCTGACTTCATCGGTCGCGTCGTTCAGTGCGAAGTCCTCAAGATCGACGAGACTCGTCGCAACATCGTTGTCAGCCGTCGTTCGCTGATTGAGAAGCAACGCGAAGAAGATCGCGAACATCTGCTCGGCGAATTGGAAGTTGGCCAAGTCCGCAAGGGTGTGGTCAAGAACATCGCCGACTTCGGTGCGTTCGTGGACCTCGGCGGTATAGATGGTTTGCTGCACATTACCGACATGAGCTGGGAACGAATTGGTCACCCGACCGAGATGGTTTCGATCGATCAAGAGATCGAAGTCAAGGTTCTGCAAATCGATCGCGAAAAGCAAAAGATCGCTCTTGGTCTGAAGCAAAAGCAACGCAACCCGTGGGACAACATCG
>JANNNN010001157.1:0-2000 GCA_031398555.1 Planctomycetia bacterium
CAGGGCTGATCAACTCGGGGTTCTTCACTCCCGTCGTGTACTGCCACTTTGTTGCCTCGTAGGTGACCAAGTTGCGAATGGCGTCACGTTTCTCCTTGCTCTTCGGCTCCTTCCAGTAGGACTTTATCGGATTCCAGAAGTCGTTGTCGATTCCTTCGTTGTAGGCGTTGCCGTTCTGCACCACGATGGCAGTAATCCGGTCTGGATGTCGCGATGCCAGGCGATACCCAACGGGCGCACCGTAGTCTTGCACATAGATGGCGTATTTATTCAGTCCGACCTTCTCGGTGAAATCGTCGATCACCTTAGCAAGGTTGTCGAAGGTGTAGGCGAACTTGTCCCTCGACGGCATAGAACTGTGTCCAAACCCGGGGTAATCCGGGGCAATCACGCGATACTTGTCCGCCAGTGCGGGGATCAGGTTGCGGAACATCTGCGAACTGGTCGGGAAGCCATGCAGGAGAAGGATCGCCGGTGCATCCTTAGGCCCAGCCTCACGGTAAAAGATATCCAGTTCATCGATCTTTTCCGTCTTGTAGCGGACGGTCGAGGGTTTTTCAGCCAAGGTAGAGCCAGCATGTAAAATCGCCATTGTGCTGGCGATGCATAGCGAGATCACGAAATTGAACTTTGGCGAACGAGTCATCATCAATTCTCCACAAACGAGCCACAAACAAACTACCGAAACTACGAAAAAGCAAATCACGATCAGTGTTCGCAGTCACTCACAGAGCCAAGCGATGTTACAGATCGCGTTGTGCAGTCAAATCGGCGGAGCCGCCACGTCGCAAACAGTTGATTGGTCTACCGTACTGACGGCCACTATCGTTTCCGGTTCTTCGGAACTCGCGTCCGAGAAGCCGCTTGTGAATAATACGACTAGTCCTTCGGAGATCGTCGGGTGTGTAAATATCGTGTCACGCAGAGCGGTGTATGGCATTCCGCCAATCATTGCGGTTTGGACAACGGCCATCAACTCGCTTGCCTCCGCCGCGAAAGCTGTGAAACCCAAAATGCGATCCTCTGTACCAATGATCGCCTTCATAAAGCCGCGAGTTTGCGACAAGGTTCTTGTCCGCATCACCTTCGACATTGGCAACTTGGCGATACGGTACTTTATGTTATTCGCTTTTGCTTCCGATTCGCTCAGGCCGACGTGCGCCATCTCTGGGTCAGTGAACAAGCAATAGGGAACGAGACGGTCGCGAGTCGTTCGCATGCCGCCCGTGACGTCGCTCAATACCACGCGAAAGTCGTCATAGCCAGCATGAGTGAATTGTGGACTACCGGCGCAGTCACCCATCGCCCAAACATCAGCCGCGCTCGTTTGCAACCTCTCATTGACTCGAATGTAGCCGTGTTCAGTTAGCTCGATTCCGGCGGCAGCTAGGTTTAACTGATCGGTATTGGGAATACGTCCGGCCGCGACCAAAATGTCCGTTGCCTCGACCACCGATATTGAGGTTCCCGAGCGAATCTCCATGGTGACCCTCGATCCAGAATGTCCCGCTACCGACAAAATCTCAGCGTCCAGGAAAACTTCGATGCCTTCGTCTCTCATAAGCGCCAGGATCGCAATCGAAACATCGGCGTCCTCTCGCCCGAGTAGTTGACGGCCATGTTGAATGATCGTGACTTGACTACCGAACCTGCGCATGGCTTGCGCGAATTCCAGGCCAATGTACCCGCCGCCGATAATGACAAGATGTTCTGGCAATCGTTCTAGATTCAGTGCTTCGACATGCGTCATTGGTGCAGCATCAACAAGTCCAGGCACTTCAGGAATGCTGGCTCTAGAACCGACACATAGGAAAACACGCTCGCCGCGAAACTTTCGTCTCGGGCTGTTATGCATTTCAACCTCGACGGTTTTTGACGCAGTAAAACGAGCCTCGCCCATGATCAACTCAGCTCCACTCGCTTCGAAGTTGGCGAGATGTAGCTCGGTCAACCCTTCCACCATCGCGCGTTTGCGGCGAGCGACGCCCGCCATATCAACT
>JANNNN010001170.1:0-3115 GCA_031398555.1 Planctomycetia bacterium
CGGAACCGACCACAAACAGTCTGGCTCCAGATTCTCGAAAACTGGCTATCGTTTTCCGATTCACACAAAAATCCACTTCCAACAGTAGTTGTGGTGCAATCTCGTTCGCCTGTCGCTGCTTTTCCAAAGCGACTGGATTAAAGGCTTGGCCTCCGAACCCAGCGTCTACACTCATGATTAGCAACAAGTCGCATGCCGACAAGATGGGCTCAACCATTTGGAGGGGAGTTTTCGGATTCAGGGCCAACCCTGCCAAAACTCCCGCAGAGCGTATGGATGTTAGTACAGCAGGCACATCGCTGTCAATTTCAGCGTGAATGGTTAAACAGTCGGCTCCGGCGTCCACAAATTGGGGGATGTATTTTTCCGGCGAGGCAATCATGAGGTGAACGTCGACCGGCAAATTCGTCAATTTCCTAATCGCAGCGACGATTGGCATCCCGTAAGAAATATTAGGGACGAACTGGCCATCCATCACATCTAGATGGAAGGCTTTTACCCCTGCTTCTTCGAGCCGTTCGACCTCGCGATGTAGGTTACCGAAATCGCAAAGTAAAAAACTTGGCAAAACGACGCTGGGTTCGTCGCGCAAGGCGTGCATGGATTGGATTGAGGTTCGCGGTTGCATGATGATTAGTTTCATCCGGCCGGCGGGAAACGCAATAGGCGATGATCGCCAGAGTCAAAGTTCCTTAAGGGCACTCCTCGCATTTTAAGGAGTCTAAGAAAAATTTCGTCACTCAAAGTTGCAATTTCCCGGAAAAGGCCCGTTCCGGCCCTCTAAAACGCGGATTGGGTATTTTGTACCAAAAATGCAGCCCATCACAGTACTTGTTTCAGCTCTGCGGGCTAATCAGACATCGCGGTTTTATTGTTTTTATTCGATCTTTTACAAATCCTTTTGCAAGCAAAACTAACTTCATTACACACTTTGAAGTTTTGTTTTCTACGGAGTTCGGCTAAACCAGCTGGACGGATCGTTGTTGCGAGCCAAGAAGTGTGAGAGGAACATGCTATGCGTATGGTGAAACGTGGGGTGAATTCCTGGAGGAAACTAACAACTTTGTGGACAGCGACAACGGGGATCGATATGTTGAGCGCCTCCCCCTGGCTTCGCATTGCTTATGCCTAGCATGTCCGCTACGAAAACGACCTGGTCGCATTGTTTGTAGGTCGCTTTGCTCTGCTACATTGATTACTCGCGTCGCTCTTTTCAAACTACTCCTCAGTCAAAAACATGAAAGTTCCTCGACACCATGAAATGGACGCAAGGCACAGTTGAACGCAAAGTCGTGTGGGCTCCAGGTCTCTTTACCTTGAAGGTGAAGTGTCCTGAAGTGCAATCATTCGAACCAGGGCAATTTCTCCAGATAGGTTTGGACATCGATGGAACACATGTGCATCGGCCGTATAGCGTCGCTTCACCAGCTGGCGATTCGATCGAGTTCTTTATTGTGCTAGTCGAAGAGGGTAAGTTGACGCCTCATCTTTGGAAGCTGCAGCCTGGTGACAAGCTTAACGTGAGCGAAAAAGCGGCTGGCGGATTCACGCTAAGTCATTGCCCAGATGCTAGCGTACTGTGGCTGATCGCGACGGGGACTGGCATCGCGCCCTACATTGCAATGCTTCGGACAGCCGCACCATGGCAAAGATACAAGCGCGTCGTGTTCGTTCATGGTGTTCGCAAAGCGTGTGACTTGGCGTACCAAACAGAATTGTCTGACTATGCAGCTCGCTATGGAAACCGATTCCGTTATGCGCCGGTGGTATCGCGAGAAGAGAAACCAGGCGCGCTGCAAGGTCGTATTACGGCTTGTTTGGCGAACGGGTCTCTAGAGAATGTAGTGGATCAACCGATCACGGACGATTCTTGCGTTATGATGTGCGGAAACCCAGATATGCTTGATGAATCCGAGAAATTGCTCGTAGCCCGCGGTTTGAAGAAGCACCGCGCGAAAACGCCTGGACAAATTGTCATCGAGCGTTATTGGTGATGAATTTCAACGTTGGGTTCTTCTGAAAATCGAATGGAGCAGCAAGTAGATGAACCTAGAACCCGCGGAGAGCCAGTATGACATTCATTTTCAATTCCTCGGATTTCCAACCCGCGTGACTTGGAGTTTTTGGGTCGCTGCGGTCGTGTTGGGGTGGAGTGCATGCAATAGCTGGGATCAGGAATTCATCAGCGCGGGACTCGACAGTCCTGGCGCACCTATTCTGCTGATCATCTGGTCACTCGCAATATTTGTATCGATCCTAGTGCATGAGCTTGGCCATGCGATTGCTATGCGTCACTTCGGTATTCGAAGTCGAATGATTTTGTATCACTTCGGCGGATTGGCAATCGGCAGCAGCTTTGGATCATGGAATGGAGCCCGTCGTGGCTCGCTCAATGCTCGCGATTCATTATTAATCGCTGCAGCGGGTCCCGCAGCGCAACTTGCCCTAGCAGCCTTTGTATACGCGATTGGTCGTTATCTCGGCATAAGCCTGGAGCTTGATTGGCTAATACAAGACTACTTCTCCATTCAACCGCCCAAAGTTGAATCGCTTGGGTCCGCCGCGACCTATGCGATGTTCAATTCGTTAGTCACCCCGAGCGTGTTGTGGGCGCTGCTCAATTTGCTTCCCATCCTTCCGATGGATGGTGGCAACATCATGCTGAACACGCTCGCGCTTAGTAGGAACTCCAATCCACAACGCAACGCACACTTAGTCTCGATCTTCGTCGCAGCCCTAGTCGCTCTCTACTGCTTCCAAAACGGCGACTCGATGTTAACGATGATGTGCGTGTTGTTTGCTGCGACCAATTGATCAGGCGCCCTCCTTGATCAGTCGGTTGCATTCCTCCCAAAGGCGCTCGCGCGCCCTCTGGGGCTCCTTGGTGGTCGGCAGCTTGTGAGTCGGCCGCGGCTCGCGGTCGTGCCAGAACTGGCCGGGGTCGGCGACAGGCTCGCTTGCCCAGCAAAGCCACGCGAAGGTGTCCGCGCCCTGCCCGGCATCTCGAAGGAACGGGCCCATGACCCTGTTGAACGCCGGCAACGAGTCCCGAACTCCGGGGGTGTCAGCCCAGCCGGGATGTGTCGAGTTGAAGACGACGCCGCCCGAGCCCAAG
>JANNNN010001224.1:0-9157 GCA_031398555.1 Planctomycetia bacterium
TCAAAAGTCGCTGTGTACCCATCCGGTTTCTGCCGAAACCAGCTACCGGCAAGCTTGAATTGAATGTTGGGAGAGGACGCCCGCGATCCGAAATAAGTCGACCGAACTGGCTAAACTTAGCCACTATAAAATCAACAAGCCCTGGACGGCTTCCGCTACCTGTGCTATTCGGCTTCTAGTTGTTTAGCTAGCTCTGCGAACTGGGCACGCTGCTCATCACTGATTCTTGGATATTCCAAACCCAGGGATTCGACTCGCGAGCAAATAATGTCGGCAACGGCCGCTCGGGCATACCACTTATTGTCTGCCGGGATGACATACCAGGGAGCTGATTTGGTGCTGGTGGCAGCGAACATCTCTTCATAGGCCTTTTTATAATCTGGCCACAAATTTCTTTCTTCGAGATCGCCAGCGTTAAATTTCCAGTTCTTCTCAGGTTGCTGCAAACGTTCGAGAAGTCGTCGTTTTTGCTCGTCAGGCGAGACATGCAAGAAGAATTTAATAACCTCAGTTCCATTCCCAACCAAAGTGCGTTCGAGAGCATTGATTTCTTTGTAGCGATTGAGCCAGAGTTTATCGAGCGACTTGGGCTTCAGCGATTTCAGGTTGGGCAGGTGTTGCGGTTCAAGAAAATTTGGATGCACGCGCACGACCAAAACTTCTTCATAGTAGGAACGGTTGAACAGACAGATCTTTCCACGCTCTGGCAGGAATTGCATTGGTCTCCAAAGGAAGTGATGCTCCAGTTCCGTTGAGTTGGGTGCTTTGAACGCAAATGCCTGGCATCCCAGCGGATTGACCCCGCTCATTACGTGGCGAATGATGCCGTCCTTGCCGCTTGCATCCATGCCTTGCAAAATTACTAACAATGAATAGCGGTCGTCGGCGTACAGCATGTCTTGCGCCTCTTGCAGTGCGTTCACGTCCACCGCAAGCGATTCTTCGGCGAGTTCACGACTGTCGAATTCCTTGCCAGCTTTAGTGGAAATCTTGCTAAGATTCACTTTTAGTTCCGGCTCGACTGTGAATTTTTTGATATCAAATCGGTGCTTCTTACCCATGGCTGTCAGCTCTCTTGGAATGGCTCGTGGTGAATTGAAGATCTAAGCTAATTTGTAATCAAAACTGGCATTTCCGTGTTTAATTGCAAGGCTTATCAGGGAAAGAAGGCTTACCTTAACGCATTTAGGGGCGGGATTGTGCTGTTGGAATAATGCCAATCGATCTAGAATCACCGCTGTCTGTGGGTGGGACAGGATCACGTTTGAGCCGTTCTCCCGTAATGGCCGAACCGCAAGAATTGAAATTTTGTCCTACTTTTCAACTTCAAATTCCGCTTGAACACCAGCTTTGAACTCAATGACTGCTCGTAAAATACTTGTCACCGCTGCATTGCCCTATGCCAACGGTCCAATTCACATCGGGCATTTGGTCGAGTATATCCAAACCGATATTTGGGTTCGGTTCCAAAAACTCAGTGGCAACCGCTGCGTATTTGTCTGCGCCGACGACACTCACGGCACGGCAATTATGCTACGCGCTCGCAACGAAGGCCGCGGTGAAATCGAAGTCATCGCTGAAATGAAAACGAGCCATGAGCGCGATTTCGCGGGCTTTGACATTGCCTTTGATAATTACGGCAGTACGAATTGTCCTGAGAATTACGAACTCGGTAAGCAGTTCTGGAGTTCCCTCCGGAACGCCGGTTTGGTGGTCGAACGCGAAGTGAGCCAGTTGTTCGATCCAGTGGCCGGAACCTTTCTGGCAGATCGATTTGTGAAAGGAACATGCCCCAAGTGCAAAGCCGAGAATCAGTACGGCGACAGTTGCGACAAATGTGGCTGCACGTACTCGCCTGCTGATCTAATCGATCCCAAAAGCACGATTAGCGGGGCGACTCCCGAGGTTCGAAGTGCGTCTCATCTATTTGTTGAATTAGAAAAGCTGCACGCATTCCTCGAAGAGTGGACTCAGTCTGGAAAACATCTGCAAACGGAAGTCGCGAACTATTTGAAGGGACATTTCCTGGGCGAACCGCTTCGCGACTGGGACATCTCGCGGCCGGCGCCGTACTTCGGTTTTGAGATCCCGGATGCGCCGGGGAATTATTGGTACGTGTGGTTCGATGCACCGATTGGTTATATCGCGAGTACTTGGGAATGGTGTAAACGCACGGGCGAGAAACTTGAGGATTGGTGGAAGAGCCCCAACACAGAAGTGCATCACTTCATTGGCAAAGACATCACCTATTTTCATACGCTGTTTTGGCCCGGCATGCTCAAGACGGCGGGTTTTAGCCTTCCAACCAAAGTTCACATTCACGGTTTCTTGAACGTAGCGGGCGAGAAGATGAGTAAGTCCAAGGGGACGTTTATCAAAGCCGAAACCTATCTGAAACATCTCGATCCGGCGTTTTTGCGTTACTACTTTGCGAGTAAGCTCGGTCCGCGTTTGGACGATCTCGACTTGAGCCTCGATGAATTTGTGAACAAAGTCAACGCGGATTTGGTTGGCAAGGTTGTGAACCTGGCCAGTCGCACGGCTAAGTTTGTGCAACAAACAGGGCTTTCGAGAGTTTATCCCGATGACGGTGGACTGTTTGAACAAGCGGCAAAGGCAGGCGCTCAGATCGCTGAAGCCTATGAAGCCTGCGACAACGCCAAAGCCATGAGAATGATCATGGAACTGGCCGACCGCGCCAACCCGTTTGTTGAAAATGCACAGCCGTGGGTGCTCGCAAAAGATGTACAGCATCGCGGCGATGAACTGCGCGATGTTTGTACTGTCGCCCTGAATCTATTTCGACAGCTTGCCATTTACTTGGCACCTGTGCTACCTCGGCTAGCTCGCCAGTGCAGCGAGTTGTTAGGTGAGCCGATTGTGGATTGGAATCAAAGTCAAAAACATTTACTTGGAACGACCGTCAATAAGTTCGAGCATATGCTCGGACGCGTGAAGAAAGAGGAAGTAGAAGCGATGATTGAAGACAGTAAAGAAGCCGCCCCTGCAAACGCTGAAGCTGCTGTTACGCAACCAGTTGGCCAAACCTGGGATGATTCCGACGAACCTCTCAAGGCCGAACCGATGACCGAGACTTGCTCGATCGACGACTTTGTGAAGATTGATCTGCGTGTTGCGCGAGTCATTGCGGCCGAGCAAGTTCCAGAAGCTCGAAAGTTGCTTAAGCTAACGCTGGGTCTTGGTGGGGACGTTCGGAAGACGGTCTTTGCCGGAATCAAGGCTGCTTACGAACCGGAGCAACTTATCGGTCGTTTGGTCGTTTGCGTCGCCAACTTAGCACCCCGTCAGATGAAGTTTGGCTTAAGCGAAGGGATGGTCACAGCGGCCGGACCTGGCGGCGAAGAAGTATTCTTGCTGGCCATTGATTCGGGTGCCAAGCCCGGTATGCGAGTGCATTAAGGAACTAGCTGAAGTCAACGAGTGTCGCCTTTCGCGCCTGCGAAAGGAGCGGGATTGAGGTCAGACTTTGTTTCGCTATTGAGCTCGATTGCGTCGATCGCGTGAAAATCTAAATGCGATACAGTGAGGCAAACGCTACTTTTGCGGAGCAAAAGGCGACACTGCCACGTGGCGGACGCTGCCAGCCTCCGCTTTATATTTTGTCTCAATGACTCCCACACGGAGGCGATAATGCGCACGCGAACGTGCATCATGTTCATCCTTTTTAACCTCCCCGTATTCCACTCATCGCTGTCCGTTGCATTAGCTCAGGTTATTCGACTTCCAGGTGAACAAGTGACTGACGACGAGCAATTCGAACGCAGTTTCCTTAATTGGCAAACGCCAACGCTAGGTGGTAAGCAACTGTGGACCGACTTTCAGTGGCGTAAGGGCTGGCGTATTCAGCAAAACGCCCTGACAAAGCACTGGCGATTGCTGGACGGGAACAACGTGCGGTACGCCTGGGGCAGTCGCGCGGCCTGCGATGCGGAACTGAACAATCGCCAACCGAATCGATTACTGCCAACGACTCACGCCGTCATTTTGATGCATGGCTTAGGTCGGTCGAGTTCCTCGATGATGGGGCTAGCAAAATATCTCGGCAATGAGGGCTTTGGTACAACGATTTGTTTAGAGTATGCCAGCAGCCGTGATTCGATTTCACAACATGCGGCTGCACTCCGTGAAGTGGTCGATGGCTTGCCGTCAGATGTGCGATTGGATTTTATAGGACACAGTATGGGAAACATCGTTGTCCGTCATGCGATTCGAGATTGGCAGCAGGCTGATTCTGTAGGCGTTCTGAATCGCATCGAGCACGTTGTGATGCTCGGACCGCCTAATCAAGGGGCTTCGATTGCGAGGCAATTAGCACGAACCGGAATATTTGGTTGGGTCGCAGGCCAAGGCGCATTGGAACTTGGCAAGACTTGGCATGAACTGGAAGTGAAGCTTGCCACGCCACCTTGTCCATTCGGCATCATCGCGGGCCGCCTTTCGGAAAATTCGCTCAGCAATCCGCTAGTCGATGGTGCAGGCGATTTTGTAGTGAGTGTTGAAGAAACGAGGCTCGAAGGTGCGACAGATTTCCAAGAGGTTCCAGTGTTGCATTCATTCTTGATGGATTCGCCCGAAGTGCAGAGTGCCGTGAAGAATTTTCTACGGTTCGAGAAATTCAGCGGTAGATAAACTCTGGGTGACTTGCTTGGGTGCGTCGCTCTTTTCGAGTGCGACTAGCAAAGCGATTTCGACTCAAACGACCCCGCGGGCATAGGATCCGAGAACCTCTAATCGCAGAGTCTGTTTGCCGAGTTTCTGGAGTGCACTCGCAACCGGCTTCGATTTCTCATGCCCTTCAAGTTCAACGAAGAATAGATATTCATTTGGATGATCGGCCAGTGGAAACGACTCGATCCACGTGAGATTAATCTTCGATTCTCGGAAGGTTACCATCGCGTCGGCGAGTGCGCCGGGCTGGTGCTTCAACTGAAACATGAGCGACGTTTTATCGTGACCCGAGGGTTCGCATGGACGATTTCCAATGACTGCGAAGCGCGTGACGTTGTGTGAGCTATCTTCAATGTTCTCGTCGATGACTTCCAGGCCATGATGAATGCCCGCTTCAAAGCTGGCGATAGCGGCAACATCTTGTTTGTCGGCAGCCAAGCGGGCAGCCGCAGCGGTGCTTGCAACTTCGATCAGTCGCGCGTCAGGCACGTGATGGCTGAGCCAGCCTCGACACTGCGAGAGGGCTTGCGGCTTGCTGTAAACCTCACGGATCTCGCCGCGTGGACATCGACCGAGCAAGCAGTGATGTACAGGCAGCAGAACTTCACCGCACACTCGCACGGGCCAGCGAGCGAACATGCCCAGCGTATCGACAACGCGGCCGTCGGTGCTGTTTTCGATTGGCACGACACCAAAGGCGGCTTGATGGCGGACCAGTTCTTCGAACACCGCGGCGATGGTAGCGACTGGGACTAACGATGCAGCTTGGCCAAAATGCTTGACGGCCGCGAGGTAGCTGTAACTGTAAATCGGTCCGAGGTAAGCGATGGGTTGTGTCAGTCGGACTTCGTGTTGGCAAAGACTGGCAACGTGCTTTATCCAGTCAACGACGAGGTTCTTGGTCAAATGATGTTCTTCAGCGGTCGCAATAGCCAAAGCAGAAAGTTGCTGGTGCTGTTCCCACAGCGGGAGCGATTTTCCGTCAGCCTTCGCTTGCTCGGAAGCGGCTTGCATGACTTTCACTCGCGATACCAGCAACTCGAGTAACTGGCTATCAATCGATCGCAGCAGGTCGGCCGGAGAAGTTTGGGCAGAGTCAGTTTGCGGGGCTGCAGGTTTTACAACGGATTTCTTGCTGGCTCTCGGGTTGGGGGGCGTGGCTAATTTAGCGGCGGTCTTAGTTTTTCGGGGCATGGTCTAAATCGATTAAAATTCGAGGGATGCACGGAGTTACACTATTGTAGAACATTTGTCCCAATCGTAGCTGCAACAATTAGGCGACACTCAACCCCAAAATTTAATCTGGACAAAGCACAAGGGTATGGGCCATGAACATTAGGGACAAATGTTCTACAAATCACGACGGCGGCGCGTCGTGGCACACTACATTGCGCCAGAAAGCGGGCATGCCATTCCAGGCTTTAAGATAAGTCGTTTCCAAGGGAACGTTCACATAGCGGTCAGGATTCAAGAAGATAGGCATGTCCGGCAGCGGCTTCGCTGGCTCGACATTTTCAACGTACATATCGACCGAACGAAACAAGTCGGGACAGTAAGAGGCAAGCGTCGAGTGGCGAGGCGGGTCAACGATTGGCGCGGCGTGCGGCGCTAGGGAATTCCGAATGGTCGCGTGAATTCCATCACGATCGAAGCGCCCTGTAGCGTGCAAGTCGATCAGCAAGACGTTTATGTGCCGCTGGATGGAGTCAACCGTCTCGTGAACGAATTGGTCAAAATGCGACTGGCTATTCTTGTTTCCTGGTGAGACGATTTCCAAAATGGCAACGATACGATGGGAACTGAGGTGGCGAATCGAAATGCGTCGCTCAATCGCTAAAATGTCCAGTTCAATCTTTTCGCGTCGCGAGATCTGCGGCGGAGCGTCCAGCAAGGCAGTTCCCCCACCGAGGTCGCCAGCATTCAACGCAATCGGTTCGAATCGTTCCGGATTGGGTGGAATGTGCAGCGCCAAGACATCTGCAACGTAGTCGCCCGCATGCTGCGCAGCGAGTGCGTAATAGCCTTCCGGCAGCAGTCCTGCGTTAAGAGCACTGCGAATTTCGGTGATCCATGAAGCGTGGAAGTCGTGGAAAATTCCAGACTCAACCCGCGACCAATCGTGAAGTGGCATCGTTTCTCTCCCAGGGTGCGAGCCCTTGAATTGTATCACTAACGATTATAACTGGCCTCGTAAAAAAATTGCCCGCAACTCAACTCTACCCCGCCCCGCATCTAGCGGGAGCGAATTTGTTGTTGCTTGGCATTTTCACCTCGGTTTTGACGACAAGATGAGGGCTCAGCCTGTCAATTTGGCAATTTGCAGATTTCGAGGCGTATGGGTGAACTCGCAAAACTGGCACAAGTCGCAATGTTCGCACTTTCTGTCTGCCAACTCATGCAAAAAACGGTTTGGCACGCTCGTTGCAATGAGGACAAGCTCCGAATCAAAAATTGCCCGTTTGGCGCAAATCTAGTCGCAACCGAGCTTTGCCACGATAACATTTAAAACACTTGCTCGACTGAAAAATCTGAAGGAGAATTCACAATGGCTCAAGGCGAAAAAATTATCGGCATCGACCTCGGCACGACCAACTCCGTCGTGGCGATCATGGAAGGTTCCGAAGTCAAAGTCATCCCGAACGCTGAAGGTAACCGCCTGACGCCCAGCGTTGTGGCTTACACCGACAAAGATGAAGTCATCGTCGGCGAACCGGCTCGACGTCAAGCTGTCACGAACCCACGTCGCACAGTCTACTCCGTCAAGCGTTTCATGGGCCGTCGGCACGCTGAAGTCCAATCCGAAGAAAAGATGGTTCCCTACCAAGTCGTCGGTGGCGAAAGCGAATACGTAAAAATTCAAATCGGCGATAAGCAATACACGCCGCAAGAAGTTTCCGCGAAAGTGCTTCGCAAACTGAAAGAAGCCGCTGAATCCTATCTCGGTCATCGCGTCAGCAAAGCGGTCATTACCGTTCCTGCTTACTTCAACGATGCACAACGTCAAGCAACCAAAGACGCGGGTCAGATTGCTGGTCTCGAGGTGGCTCGTATCATCAACGAACCTACCGCTGCCGCTTTGGCTTATGGTCTCGATAAAGCGCACGATCACAAGATTGTTGTCTTTGACTTGGGTGGTGGTACATTCGACGTGTCGGTGATGGAAGTAGCTTCGACCGGCGAAGGCGATTCACAGAGCAAAGTCTTCGAGGTCATCTCGACCAGCGGTGATACACACCTGGGGGGTGACGACTTCGACGAAGCCCTCGTTCACTTCGTTGCTGATTCTTTCAAGAAAGACACCGGCATCGATCTGCGCAAAGAGCCAATGTCGCTGCAACGTTTGCAAGAAGCTTGTGAAAAGGCCAAGAAGGAACTCAGTTCGGTTCCACAAACCGATTTGAATCTGCCCTTCATCACGGCTGACGCAAGCGGTCCAAAGCACTTGCAGATGACCATCACGCGCGCCAAGTTCGAAGAACTGGTCGACACGCTGATTGAACGTTGCCGCAAGCCGGTCCTTCAAGCACTCGAAGATGCCAAGCTGAAACCGAGTCAAATCGACGAAGTGGTTTTGGTCGGTGGTTCGACTCGTGTTCCAAAGGTTCGTGAGATCGTCAAGGCGATTTTTGGCAAAGAACCACACCAAGGAGTGAATCCTGACGAAGTCGTCGCCATTGGCGCTGCCATTCAAGGGGCTGTGCTCGCTGGGGATCGCAAGGACGTCCTGTTGCTCGACGTGACGCCGCTGACCCTCGGTATCGAAACCGAAGGTCGCGTGATGACTGCGTTGATCGAGCGTAACACAACCATTCCTGCCGAGCGCAAGAACACGTTTTCGACCGCAGCTGACAATCAAACTGCGGTGACAGTGCGCGTGTTCCAGGGCGAACGCAAGATGGCTGAGCAGAACCGACTGCTCGGCGAGTTCAACCTTGAAGGCTTGCCACCAGCTCCGCGCGGCGTGCCACAGATCGAAGTCAAGTTCGACATCGATCAAAACGGTATCCTCCACGTTTCGGCTCGTGATCAAGGTTCCGGCAAAGAGGCTTCGGTACGCATCGAACAATCTTCCGGACTATCGAAAACCGAAATTGAACGTATGCAAAAAGACGCCGAAGAGAACGCTGAAGAAGATCGTCGTCAGTTCGAATTGGCCGAAGCTCGTAACAAGTCGCAGCACTTGATCTATCAGCTTGAAAAGCAGATGAAAGAGAATGCTGAAAAGTTGACCGACAACGACCGCGAGCCGCTGAATAAAGCCATCGAGAAACTACGCAAAGCGTCAGAAGGCAGTGACGTCAACGAAATTCGCAATGGCACCAGCGAACTCGAGCAAGCCGCTCAAGCGTTCGGCAAAGTGCTTTACGAAAAGGCGGGAACCGCTCAAGCCGGGGGCGCTAATCCCGCCGCCGCCGGAGCATCTGCCGGTGATGATGACGCCATCGACGCCGAATTCGAAGTCAAGAAG
>JANNNN010001237.1:0-4486 GCA_031398555.1 Planctomycetia bacterium
GGTTTGCCGCCAACGATTGGTGAGCTAAAGGAATTTTTAGCCGACAGTCGGGCTTCAAAACTAAAACGACGCGAAAAGATCGATGCGTTGATCGGCAATCCCGATTACGTGGATCACTGGACCAACAAATGGGCCGATCTGCTACAAGTGAATTCAAAGTTCATTGGTGCCGAAGGTGCTAAGGCATTCCGGGAATGGATTCGAGCTGCGGTCGCCGAAAACCGACCCTATGACAAGTTTGCGCGAGACATCCTGACAGCCAGTGGTTCGAACAAGGACAATCCGGCGGCTTCGTATTACAAGATTCTGCGCGACCCCGATCTGATTATGGAGAATACAACGCACTTATTCTTAGCCGTGCGTTTCAACTGCAATAAGTGCCACGACCATCCATTCGAGCGTTGGACTCAAGATCAATATTACGAACTGGCCGCCTTCTTTGCTCAGACTGGATTGAAGAAGGATCCCGCAGGAGGCAATGCGACGATCGGTGGTTCGGCCGTCGATCAAGCGCATCCGTTGTACGAAGAGGTTTACGATAAACCAGACGGTGAAATGACCCACGTTCGCACGAACAAGCAAGTCGCTCCAAAGTTCCCATTCGAGTGCGAGAATAATGGTGATGCAGCCAAATCGCGGCGAGAGAAACTGGCGGCTTGGATCACATCGCCAAACAACAATTACTTTGCACGAAGTTACGTAAATCGGCTCTGGGGTTATCTGACTGGGGCTGGGTTGATGGCTCCACTTGATGACATTCGAGCCGGTAATCCGCCGACAAATCCAGAACTGCTTGAGCATTTGACCAGTGAGTTTATTCGATCGGGTTTTGATACTGAGCATGTGATTCGGCTGATTTGCAATTCGCGGACATACCAGTTGTCGGTCGGCACAACAAAATGGAACGCTGACGACACCTTGAATTACTCGCATGCCACCGCCCGTCGATTACCGGCCGAAGTGCTTTACGATGCGGTTTATCAAGTCACTGGATCGTTGTCGGATATCCCTGGCGTGGCTCCTGGGACTCGAGCAGCGGCTCTGCCCGATGTGGCTGTTCAACTTGCGGACGGATTCTTGAACAACTTGGGACGACCCGTGCGCGAGAGTGCTTGCGAATGCGAACGCTCGGGTGAGTTGCAATTGGGACCGGTCATGGCTTTGGTCAGCGGGCCGACGGTCGGGAAAGCCATTAGTGATCCTAAATGTGCCTTGCCTACTCTGGCGCTAAGAGATGTGAGCGAATCGGAAATGATTCGTGAAATCTACTTGCGCGTTCTCAATCGCCCGGCCGAGCCAGCGGAAATTAAGCAGATCTTGGAGAATGCCGAGTTGATTGTCGGGGATCATGCTGAGATGCAACGACGCCTGACCGAACGCGAAGGTTGGTGGGTCAACGAGCATGCCCAGCTAGAAGCGACTCGACTCAAGAAGCTCGAAGAAACTAAACTCGCGGCCACTGCAAGAGAACTAGCGATTGCACCTGAGAGAGAGAAACTGGAAGCCGCGCGAGTTCAAAAAATCGCGGCTGCTGATGAGGCTCTTAAGAAGTTTGATGAGACAGGTCTTGGGATCGCGAACAAATGGTTGGCTGAAAAAACGAGCAAAGTGAGCTGGTTCCCAGTGGCTCCGACGTCTGCAAAAGCGAGCAACGGGGCAACGCTGGTAACGCTGGCGGATCGTTCTGTTCGCGCTAGTGGCAAAGCGGATAAGGGGACATATACGTTGACCTTCCGCACTCCGCTTCGCAGCATCCGCGGCATTCGTTTGGAAGCTCTGACTGATGAGACGATCAAAGGAAACGGTCCTGGTTTATCTGGGAACGGAAACTTTGTGATAACAGAATTCGAAGTTACAGCGGCGCCGATTGCCGATGAAAAGGCGGTTAAGAAAATTGAGTTTGCTTCCGGCAAGGCCGACTTTACGCAAGAGAGCTTTGCGATCGAACAGGCATTTGACGGCAAGAGGAATAAAGATCGCGGCTGGGCAGTTTCGCCACGCGGTGCCATGACTCACTGGGCCACGTTGACGACCAAGGAACCGATCGAGTTCGAATCGGGGGCTGTGATCAAGATGGTGCTGCACCAACTCCATGACGCAGTCGATCACCGCTTGGGGCACTTCCGCGTTTCGTTTGCCATCGATCAAGGCGAAATCGATTTGGGATTGCCGGAAGAATTCGCTGCCTTGGCAATGTCGGCGGAGGGAAATAGAAACGCCGATTCGCTCAAGCCGCTGCTGGCCTACTTGCGTGCGAACGACAAGCCATGGCTGGATGTTCAAGCTGCGGTAGCGGCGGCTAAGCAACCGGTACCTGCGGATGAAATGCTCGTTGCTCTTCGTGCGCAGATCGCAGCGCTCGAAGTCGTCACACCCGAGGATACGAAACTTGTCCAATTGCGAACTGATTTTGAGGCTAGCAAGCAGCAGATCGGTAACCGCCGCTTAACGTTGGCTCAGGATTTGACCTGGGCATTAATTAACAGTCCCGCTTTCTTGTTCAATCACTAGGAGCTTCCGATGTTTCGTCTACAAGGTTCGCCAGGAAAAGACCTTTGCGATAGCCACTTGGGAGTGAGTCGTCGGGACGTGTTGCGCGTCGGCGGTTCCGGTTTGTTGGGGCTGTCACTGGGCAACATTCTGCAATTGCAAGCCCGGGCTGCTGATGGGGCCGTTGAAGGCAAGCCGACCGTTGCACCGGGATGGGGAAAAGCCAAGAGTGTGATCATGGTCTACCTTCAAGGTGGACCCAGCCACCTGGATTTGTGGGATCCGAAAGAGAACGTGCCTGATAACGTGCGGAGTTCGTTTAAGAATATTTCGACCAAGATCCCAGGTATTCAGTTCACTGAGAATTTACCGAAACTGGCGCAGATCAACGATCGCTTTACGATGATCCGTTCGATGAGCTATACGCCCAACGGTCTGTTCAATCATACTGCTGCGATCTACCAGTTGATGACTGGCTACACGACTGACAAAGTAAGTCCATCGGGTCAGCTTGAACCGCCGACGCCAAAGGACTTTCCAAATTTTGGCTCGAACATCATCCGCTTGCGACCAACCGAAGAACCGATGTTGCCGTTTGTGATGTTGCCACGTCCGTTGCAGGAAAGCAATGTGATTGGCAAAGGCGGAACGGCTGGATTCTTAGGAAAATCCTTTGATCCATACACGCTGTATCCTGATGGCGATGATATGGACATGGCCAAGATGGAGAAGATCAAGATCGACGATCTGCAAATGCGTCCCGACGTTTTTGCAGTGCGTTTAGAACGACGCGCGAAGCTTCGGGACCTCGTCAATGCGCAGATGCCGGAGATCAACAACGCTGTAAAGAATTTCCAGCTTGACAGCTATTATGATCAGGCGCTTAACTTGATAGTCTCGGGGCGGGCTCGAGAAGCGTTTAGTTTGTCGAGTGAATCGAGCGAACTGCGTGATCGCTATGGTCGCAACACGTTTGGCCAAAGCTGCTTGTTGGCGCGACGTTTGGTTGAAGCGGGCACGCGGGTGGTCGAAGTCATTTGGCCGAAAGTTGCGAACTCCGACAATCATTCTTGGGATCACCACACCGGGTTAACAGAGCGGATGAAAAATCGTTCCGCTCCGATGCTGGACGCTGGTCTGAGCGGCTTGATTTCTGATCTCGACGAACGCGGGATGCTTGAAGATACATTGGTGGTATGCATCGGTGAGTTCGGTAGGTCGCCACAGCGCGGTGTTAGCACCTCCGGAAATGGCAATTCTGACGACGGGCGAGATCACTGGCCGTACTGCTACACGGCGGTGGTTGCGGGGGCTGGTGTAAAACGCGGCTATGTTCACGGCAAGAGCGACAAGACCGCTTCCGCACCACTGGAGGACCCAGTTCATCCAATCGAACTTCTCGCCTCAATCTACCACGGCTTCGGAATCGACCCAGAGACTATAGTTTATAACCACCTGAACCAGCCTCGAGAGTTGGTGAAGGCTCAAGCGCTCACGTCGATCTTCTCGTAGAAGGACTTTGCCATCACCCCCAAACCCCGTCTCCCCGAGTACGGGCCAGGGGGTGAACAGGATGTCTTGCTAGGGTACGGATCTCATGATTGCCAAGCGACGCAGAGTCTAGTTATTGCGTCAGTGAGACATCAGACAGTGATAGTGAGTCGCTTTCGCTGCTGTTTTCCCCACGCCTCCGTACTCGGGAGCAGGGGGAATTCGGGCAATTCCCTCTTAATCGATCATTTTAGAAAGTTTTTTCGGTATAATCGCTAGTTTGGGCTAAATAGGCGTCCGAATATAGGAGAAAATCTGCAAATCTATGGCATCTGGCCACCATTCGAGCTATAGTATCGGCACTAAAAGCCCGACGGTATTTTGATATGCTGCGTGGAATGCAGGACTGGACTTTGTTCCTCGCTCCGCTTACAGAAAGAGGGTTACGAAAAATGACTAACCGGTTACTTTTGATAGCATTAGTTACTCTTGTGAGTCTTTCTGG
>JANNNN010001261.1:0-5404 GCA_031398555.1 Planctomycetia bacterium
CGGGCTGTACCTACAGACGCCCATCACTTTGATGAAAAACTCACGGATACTCGTTCACGTTCACAAGTACAGTCAAGTCTGTTTGTTACGTCAAGTCCTGCTCGGCAGAGCCTCGTTCTCCCGTTTTTAATCTGACGCTCATGGGCTCTACCAGGTCTGCATCCAACCGATCAACTTTTGCCAATCGGCTCGCGTTGAACGGGTGACGAGTGGAAACTGCGAATTGTATTCAGTGGGAATACGTCGCAACACCTGCTCGGCTTGCACGAGCGTTCGCTTGGCTTGTTCCGTTTGGCCAAGCTTGCGTTGGCACTGTGCAATTTGTACGAAGGCTTCTAATGACTCAGGTTGATTCAGAAAACGATTGCCTACGTTGCGGTACGCGAGAATAGCTTCGTCGTAGCGGCCAAGTTTAAACAACGCGTCTGCTTCGCCGAAGTAGCTATTACGGAGGATTGACTTGTGTTGTTCCGATAACCCGCCAACTTCCTGCATGGCGTTGAGGTCGGTGTGCAGGGACTGAAAATCTTGTAGCGCACCTTCTAACAGATCGCGGCGTTGTTGGAGCAGCTGACGACGAACGGTATCGATGGTAACTTGACTGCTATTAAGCAAGCGATCAGGATACTCAGCGGCCAGCCGATTGGATTTTCCGATCATGTAGCGCGTTTCAAAGAATCGCGGATCATCTTTCCAGCGCGAGGAGGCTTCGCTCAGTTGTTGAACTGCATCGAGAAATGTGCGATGACTTTCTTCAAGCTTTTTGGACAGGGCTCCCCAGTCGGTTTGTGGACCAAGCTCGGTTTCCAAGATGAGTTTATCTGCTTGCTTGAAGACGGTTGCTCCGAGTTCAAACAGAGAATTGCGCCACGTGTCGCTGGTCGGTTCTAGTTTGCCGTCGTACAAATTTTGCTTTAACATCTCTGTCGCCGTATCGAGCTCATTGAGTTCGTTGTGAGCGCGTGCGGCGAGCAAGCGTGCATCGTAACTGATCGGATGCGATGGATACTCTTTGATGCAATGTTGAAGCGACACGATTGCCTTCTTCCAATCGCCTGCGTTGAGTCGATTCTGAGCTAGTGCGACGTATCCGCGAGGTTGCTTGGGGCGCTCCTCGTACTTTATGTACTCCGAAAGCAATCGATTTGACGACTCCAGATCGCGAGCCCGCTGATAACACTCGCTGGCTTGCCACACGAGATTGGGGTAGTCCACGGATCTCATTTCGATACGCGAAAGGTCTTCATAGAACTGCCCTGCCAGGGAGAATTTCTTCTGAAGTGCTTCACGATGTTCTGACACATCGGCCGCTGCAACCGGTTGATTTTCAAATTCCTCGGCCCAGTTGTAGTACGTTTCCGCTTGCAGCCTCACTGAGTCTCCGCCCGGGAAAACTGCCGGGAAGTATCCAGCTAAATCAATCGCTCGTTGAAAGTCACCATGCATTCGAAGTTGACGCCCCAACTCAAGTAACCGCCCTCGCAATTGATCGATAGTTACCCACTGTTGGTTATACAGTCGCACATTGCCTAAATCTCGTAGCACGTGACGCACGGTCTCAATACAGGAATCGGGACGTTCAAGCTCAAGTAAGATCTCGGCCTCTTCAAGGCCTGATGCGACCGCTTCGGAAGAACCAGGGTTGCGTTGCCGTGTGCCACTGAGCGTACTGAGAGCTTCGTCGTATTTTTCTTGAGCACGAAGGGAACGTCCGAGAAAGTAGGTCGCTTGCCGACGCTGTTCATTTGGCGTAAGCGAGGAATGCGCACAGCGACGGAAAAGTCCTTCGGCTTGAGTGAGCATTTCGGATTTCTTAGCATCGTCTTCGGTCTCGTCGGCTGCGTTCAGACGCCAACGTCCGCGCATCATGTCCGCTTCGGCAATCTCTTTCAATTTTGGATCGATCTTCGCGAGCTCTTCTTCGCATTTGGCGGTGTTGTTACCAACTATTGCCAGTTCGGCTTCGCACAGCCGAATGCGAGCCCACTCGGAATCGAACAACCCAGGTATCGCTTTCCAAATCGCCAGGCTTTCGCGCGCTGACGCAACATCGACCGGTCTTTGTCTCAGAGCCGCCGTTACAGCCATGCTAAGCGCTTCGCTTCTTCGCGGAGGCAAGTTCATGGCGGACTCTTTCAAAACGTCGACGGCTTCGGGCCATTTGAATGTATTAAAGTAACTAAAACCAAGATAGAACTGCCCCAGGCCTTTGTAACCAAGCGGAAATCCTAATTCCTGCGATTTTTCTAGGTACTTGATGGAAGTCGAAAGTACTTGACGGTTTTTAGGCGATTCCAATTTGTCTTGAACAGACTGTGCCGTAGCGACGCCTTGCACTAAATGCCAAGCCGAGTCCGTATCCTTGTCGATATTGCCGTCCTCATCTAAGTCTCTTGCGATTCGGCCAGCGATATCCCAACGGTTCTCGTCGAGCAGCGAAAGGGCTAGCTTGATATCTTTCTGAGGGCCGGATCCGCTGGTGGCGACATAGGTGAATATGGCTCCGAACAAAACCACAACGGCGCCGCCCGCGCCCGCCATAATCATGATTTTCTTAGAGAACATAATCGGATCGCGTTCATTTTGTCAATAAAAGTGCCCAGTAGCCCGGCTCCAGCGTGGAGTAGCCGCCGATTCTTAGAAATGAACTGGCCCCAGAAGTGGATCGGCTGTTTCAATTGTGCGCTAGTAACTTGACCGCTGCAAAAGATGGGATGAAGTTAAGCCGTAGTAGGGCTCGAAGCAGCAGGCAGAACAAAACGATTATGCCGATTAGTGGGGTGGGTCTTGCAGCTTGCTAAGAATTTCGTGGGTCACTCTTGCCGAGTGCGACCATTCGCTGCCAATGTTAACTGGTTGTGTGGTGCAGTAAGCCCGGCAGGAGCGGCCCGCCTAAAAGGTCGCACCTAATCGTGTTTTCCCAAAGAAAAGACTTACCTCTAGTTACGTGAAAAACTCTCTTCACGGATTTCTTCAAAGCGAGCGGGTTGGTTGGTGACTCGTTCCATCAACCAACTATTCATATCGGACAGCATGTTGGTGAGTAATTCGTCACCGCATGGATATTGACGCATGTGGACCGATAAACGTGCCGAGTGGAGCACAGGTAGCGTTTCGCAGATGTGATCTACACCACTTCGCAGCGAGTCCTCGCCGTACATCCAGAGGGCCGGTAGATTTCTGGCCGCCTCCAGTTTTGCAAGTGGTTGGTTCTGAGTAGGGAACTGGCCGCAGACATTTACAATTCCGGCAAAGTAATCAGGATACCGAAGCCCGATTTTCCATGCCATACTTGCGCCGCCACCGAAACCTGCAATGAAAATTTTGTCGCGAGCGATCGAGAATTGTGATGTCGCAGCAGCGATTGCTTCGAATACGGATTCTTCCGCAACCGCGGTGGAGGTTGCTGACGTGCCCCACTGGAATTGCTTGCCGCAAGGATCCGTGGCGCGAGTACCGCGAGGTGCGCAAGCAACATAATTTTGCATGCTGAGATTCGGCATCAACTGAGCGAGTTCTTGTTCGTTGCTGTTGCAACTATGCATCCACACGATCAGCGGATATTCGTAACGCGATTCGTAGCGTTCTGGGCCAAATAGACAAAGGGATGATCCGAGCGAATTCGGACGAGAGTTTTTAGGACGTGAAGTCAGTGTTGAGTAAAGTTTTTCTAGCCGAGTCGATAAATCCAAGGGTGAATGATCAAGACGGTTGCGCATTTAGTCGCCAATCGCTTACGAGAAAAGGAATCTGCGCGGTTCAATCTTGGAATGAATCCGACGCAAGGAACTTTAGCGAACGTGCTTCGATACCGTTTCCATTCGGCAGTTTCTGCTCAAACGTGGTCAACCAGCGGACTTGTTATTGTGCATGAGCAGCAACTGAAAGCGGTTTTATTCAGTTGCGTTCTGTTCGTCAACGTCAACTCGCAAAACGAGTCAGCAAGCGGATCATTTCGCCAGCTGTTGCTAGCTATAATCAGGCGGAAAGTAATTGTTGCATCGACGCAACTAATTGTTTGACAGCATCCACGCTCTTCTGAAAATCAGCTTGCTCTTGCTGAGTCAATTTGAGTTCGACGATCTTCTCGACTCCACCACTACCCAAGATTACGGGTACGCCGACGTAATAACCACCAACCCCGTATTCTTTGTCACAGTATGCAGCGCACGGTATCAATCGCTTCTTATCTCTCACGATTGCTTCAACCATTTGCGCGGTGGCTGCGGCGGGCGCGTAGTAGGCGCTGCCTGTTTTGAGCAGTGAAACGATTTCAGCCCCGCCTGTGCGAGTTCGTTCGACGATCTCAGCCAGTCGTTCGGCGCTGAGCAGTTGTTGAACAGGAATTCCACCGACCGAGGTACAGCTGGGCATCGGCACCATCGTATCGCCATGGCCGCCCATAAGCAAAGCCGAGATGTCTTCAACGCTGACCCCCAGTTCCATTGCCAGGAACGCGCGATAGCGAGCGGTATCGAGCACACCAGCTTGACCTACAACTCGATTTGGAGGAAAGCCGGTAACTTTCAAGACTTGCTGAACCATCGCATCCAGTGGATTGCTGACGACGATGACAATTGCGTTCGGTGAACACTTCTTGATCTCTTCAGCCACGGAGCTGACGATTTTCGCATTGGTGCTCAACAGATCGTCGCGGCTCATGCCCGGTTTGCGAGCAATTCCTGCGGTTACTACTACGACATCGCTATCCTTGGCGTCATCGTAACTGGTTGTGCCGACGATACGACTGTCGAAACCCATGATCGGCGAGGCTTGCATCAGATCGAGGGCTTTGCCTTTAGGCATATTTTCGGTGGCTGGAATATCCAGCAAAACCACGTCGCCCAATTCACCTGCGGCACACCAGTGAGCACAGGTTGCGCCGACATTACCGGCGCCAACAATCGTAATCTTGGCTCGTCGCATCTATCTGGACCTCTTCGGAGTTGCTGATTCAGTTTAGGCAAGTAATCTCATGCGAGGCGCTCTGAATGCCGCCTTCTCGTTCGTTGCCAATCATGCCGAGTATGAGCGTCTGACAGGCTGCGTCAAGTGGTGACGAAAACATGTCAGCGAATCGCCGCAGAAATCAGTGGATGGTGCTTGACTTCCGATGCGAGTTCCGCACTTATAAATGTGCTATTATTTATTACGCAGGGGTGTAGAGCGGATGCGTAGGGTGTGTGGAGCGGTTGCGTAGGGTGTGTGGAGCGGTTGGGGCAGCCACGGGTTTTCGACTACGGGAAATCTTGACCGAATACCCGACGATAGCGACATCTCAATAAACCGCGCAACACACCATGACCCCGGCATCAGGCGGTGTGTTACGTGATCGCTTCGATAGTTTGAGGTCAAAATGCATAGGATAGTTGTGCGTTGCTCTGACAATTTGCGGTAGCAATGG
>JANNNN010001286.1:0-1577 GCA_031398555.1 Planctomycetia bacterium
CGTGGTCACGTCCGCTGCGTTCGTGGTGACACCTGCACAGACGCTGATCACGTCAGCGGTCACCCGCACCGGCGCCGAAAGCAGCTCATCAACTACGGACAGAATTGCTGCTTGATCCCATTCGAAGAACGTTTCAATCAGCTTGCTATATTTTTCGCGGTCCACAGTGTCCACTTTCAATTACGTGCAAATCAAATACGTCATGTGCGGTCGTGATCCGAACCAAGGCCTGCGGCAAGATCTCGCCAGTATTAGGTTTGTGAGTACACCCCGCCAAACTATTTGGTTTCCTTGGATGAAGGTCGGGTTGGCTTCCTGCGACCTGCTAAGCGATCTTTATTGGAGTAACTGCTTCGGCAATTGCTTCGGCTTGAGAGCCCACTCAGTTATATTTGACTTTGAACTTGGCAGTTTGATTTTAATTTTACCTCTAGATATACTCTCAAGCCTCTTTAATCATAGACCCATGCACTTTGCATTTCAGCCCGAACTGGAGTCTACTCGATCAACGATACATTACAACTTGCAAACGAAAACCAGGTTTCGATGGCAGGAAGTGTAATTTCGGAGGGTTCCGACAAGTGGCTATTTAAGCTCATTGGTGCACCCTCCACTGATGCTGGATCGAGTTTCGCTCGACGCTCGAAATAAGTTCATTGTTTGGTTGCAAAAACAAGGAATCGGGTCGTGTTTCGACTGGACGGAAAAACAGCGCTGATTACTGGCGGGACACAAGGTGTTGGGGCCGCCATTGCGGAGGCTCTCGCGCAGTCGGGGTGCGACCTTGTATTGCACGGACTCCGCGATGATGATGCCTCTCGACAAACGAAAGCGATCTGTGAGGAGTTCGGAAGGAAAGTCAGCACAGTTTACTGCGACTTGTCAGGACCGACTGACGAATGCGTCCAGACGCTTTTCAACCTCGCGAAAGAGGCGAGCGACAACATTTCGATTTTGGTTAACAATGCCGGGACCTTTATTGACAAACCCTTTCTTGAAATGGACTTGGCGACCTACGATCGTACGATGCGATTGAATGTTGCGTCGGGCTACTTTTTGACTCAGGCCTTTGCGCGCTACTGGGTGCAGCGAAAGATCGCTGGGCGGGTACTTTTCACTGGTTCTATTAACGGAGAATTGGCCGAACCCGATCACACGGCTTATGACGCGAGCAAAGGTGCCGTTCGAACCTTGGTTCGCAGCTTGTGTGTTTCATTGGCTCCGCATGGCATTCGAGTCAATGCGATCGCGCCTGGGTTAGTCGTGACTCCGCTCACAGCGCCGGTTTTGGCCAGTGATCCCGATGCGCTGAAGTGGATGAAGCTTCACACGCCGAACCGCGCCGTTCCAGGACCGCAGGCCTGCGGTGCGGCTGCATTGTTTTTGCTAAGTGATGAAGCTCATCATGTTCACGGGCAAACATTGCTCGTCGATGGCGGCATGAGCGTCTGGCAACAACCTGATCTGCCAGCCAGCGTGCGAGGCCATTTGTAGTCGGCGGCGAGAATTCGGAATTCAAATGGCTCGGGACAAATGGTCCCAAGCTACAGCGTAGGATGGGACCATTTGTCCCGTCC
>JANNNN010001289.1:0-2109 GCA_031398555.1 Planctomycetia bacterium
TGACAAACCCAATCTCAACTTCATCCCGCGATCCGCAAAAACTTCGCAGCTATCGTTGGTTTGGTCCGGATGACCTTCGCAGCTTCGGCCATCGCTCACGCATGAAACAAATGGGACTCGATGACGCCGACTTTCGCGACAAACCTATCGTCGCGATTCTGAACACGTGGAGCGACATGAACACATGTCACTCGCATTTCAAAACGCGAGCGGAAGAAGTCAAACGCGGCATCCTGCAAGCGGGTGGCTTTCCCGTTGAAGTGCCCGTGATGAGCCTCGGTGAGATGCTGATGAAGCCCACGACGATGCTTTATCGAAACATGCTTGCGATGGAAGCCGAAGAAGCTCTTCGCTGTCATCCAATCGATGCCGCCGTGTTGATGGGCGGATGTGATAAGACCGTGCCCGGCTTGTTGATGGGGGCTATCTCGGCCGACATTCCGGTCATCTTCATGCCAGCCGGTCCGATGCTCAAAGCTCGCTGGAAAAACGAAACACTCGGCAGCGGCTCCGACGTTTGGAAGTACTGGGCCGAACGTCAAGCCGGCAACTTATGTGATGGCGATTGGAAGGACATTGAAAACTGCATCGGCCGTTCGGCTGGCACCTGCATGACCATGGGAACCGCATCGACCATGGCTTGTGTTGCCGAAGCCCTCGGTATGACATTACCCGGCGCGAGCACCATTCCAGCAGTCGTCGCCGAACACGCTCGCTTAGCCACGGCCACCGGTCGCCGCGCAGTGGAACTCGCATGGGAGCAACTCAAGCCCAGCGACATCATCAACGCAGCGAGCATCGATAATGCGATCCTAACGCAGCAGTGCATCGGAGGTTCGACGAACGCGATTGTCCACATTATTGCGATGGCCGGTCGTGCGGGTGTTCCAATGACTCTTAGTCGCTTCGACGAACTATCAGAGAAATGTCCTGTGCTCGGCGATCTTCGCCCCAGTGGTCGCTTTCTGATGGAAGACTTCCATCACGCTGGTGGACTGAAAGCCTTGCTCGTTCGCATTCGCGAGTTACTGAATCTCAATTGCGTCACTGTTACTGGTCGTACGCTTGGCGAAGAAATCGCTGGCGGCGAATCGCTCAACGATGACATCATTCGCACCCGTGACAATCCACTGTGGCCGACCGGTGGCACGTGTGTTCTGCGAGGTAATCTTGCACCTGATGGCTGTGTGCTAAAAACCGTCGCCGCGGATAAACGTTTATTGCAGCATCGTGGTCGCGCGCTGGTGTTCAACAACTACCCGCATTTGAAAAGTCAGATCGACGATCCCGACTTAGCGGTTACTGCCGACAGCATCATTGTCCTTCGCAGCGCTGGGCCGCTTGGCGCACCAGGCTTTCCCGAGTGGGGCATGTTACCGATTCCGAAGAAGCTGCTCAAGGAAGGAGTTCGCGACATGGTCCGAATCTCGGATGCGCGTATGAGCGGCACAAGTTACGGAACCTGTATTCTTCATGTCTCGCCTGAATCGCATCTCGGCGGCCCGCTAGCACTCGTTCAAACTGGCGACGAAATTGAACTCGACGTTGCCAATCGTTCAATACACTGGCACGTATCCGACGAAGAATTTGCCAAACGAAAATTAGCTTGGACCGCACCTGAACCCAAGTGGACTCGCGGCTACCACGCCCTCTTTGCCAAGCACGTTACCCAAGCTCACCTCGGCTGCGACTTCGACTTTTTAGCTGGTCGTAGCCCGGGGCAAGAACCTGATATCTTTTAGTGCATAACGGCTGTACTAAGTATCGGACGGAATCGGCATGAATAGGACTCAGTGATCCGACATTTTTGCGAGTGTCGCCTTTCGCTCCGCGAAAGTAGCGTGGAATTAAACGGGAGAGCGTCCCGCTTAACGGTGAAGGGGAGGTTGTCATTGCAGTGGTCAAGTCTAATCAGCCGGAACGCTTTAGCGTCCGGTTGTGGCTAGTTGTTGTAGAAACCGGACGCTAACGAGAGCGTCCCGCTTAGGATAATTGTCGTTAGGGTGGTTTAGTCTTATCAGCCGGAAGGCGTTAGCCTCCGGTTACGTCTCCAACCGGAGGCTAACGCCTTCCGGCTGATAAGTCGCTTGAAAAATCGCGTTTTCCCGG
>JANNNN010000040.1:0-4360 GCA_031398555.1 Planctomycetia bacterium
ACGCAACGCGATATTCTATCGTGGACAACAGCGCGATCAGTTTGCTGTGGCGGTCGGTGAGCATTTCGTGATCGGCCAGACCACATTCACCTTGCTTGATCAGCAAGTTGAATTTTCGGTTCAAGCTGTTCCCGTGTTCGCTGAGCAGACTTTTTCCGCGCATTTGCTTCGGCAAACAAAGTATCGCGACGCTGATCGACGAATCGAGGTGCTCGGTAAACTGCCCGAGATAATCGCTAGTGCGAGCAGCGACGAAGAACTGTGCGCGCGAATCGTCAACGTGCTCCTTTTGGGAATCGGGCAAGCTTCGTTTGTCGCTATCCTGCGTGTTGCGCAAGGGCCATCTGCCACTCCGCAATCGGGGTTTGACTCGGCCCTAGAACGCGATACGCGACCGGTGTCTGCTGAAGCGGCCAGCGACGTTGAAATCCTGCATTGGGATTGCCGTTCGATAACCGGTCACAAATTTGCACCTAGCAGCAACCTGGTGCGTTCGGCGACTGAGACCCGTGAAAGCGTCCTGCACGTCTGGAATCGGTCCATCGAAGCGGGTTCCTCCTACACACAGAGCGAAAATGTTGACTGGGCGTTTTGCACGCCAGTCTTGTCTGACGCCTGCCCGGGCTGGGCAATATATGTTGCCGGTGATTTTGCTTCGACGGATTCTTTTGGCCCCAACGGGAAAGGGGAAGAAGCGGATGCGTTACAAGATGATTTGAAATTTGCTGAACTAACTGCAACAACTCTCGGAGCACTGCGGCAGGTCAGGGCGTTGCAGCGTCGACAAGACGGACTACGCAATTTCTTTGCGCCCGTTGTACTCGAAGCGCTCGCAGGTACCGACCCAGATAAAGTCCTTGCTCCCCGCGAGACCGAAGTCTCGATCTTATTTTGCGACTTGCGAGGTTTTTCAAAACAGAGCGAAGATTCGTCCGATAAGTTATTAGAACTTTTGCAGCGCGTCAGTGACGCTTTGGGAGTCATGACTCACCACATCCTAAACAGTGGCGGAGTCGTGGGCGATTTCCATGGCGACGCAGCTATGGGTTTCTGGGGCTGGCCGATTGCTTCGGATCTATCGATGCAAGCGGCTTGCGAAGCGGCGCTAGCCATTTGCGATCAGTTCGAGCGGGCCGCCGCACAGCCTGACCATCCGTTGGCAGGTTTTCGAGCGGGCTTGGGAATCGCTTCAGGTTCTGCCGTTGCTGGACGCATCGGTACGACAGATCAAGTCAAGGTAACCGTGTTTGGACCCGTCGTGAATTTGGCGAGCCGACTGGAAGCGATGACAAAGCAGTTGCAAGCCTCGATCTTAATGGATGAAACGACCGCGGATTGGATCCGCACCAATGTCAGCAAGGACATATTGCGAGTCCGTCGCGTTGCCAAAGTGCTGCCCTATGGAATGCAAACCCCGCTCGTCGTCAGTGAATTGCTGGCACCAGCCGGGCCAGCAAGCATTTTGACGGATGAACACATCGCAGCTTACGAGCAAGCCTTGGAGCATTTTCTAGCAGGGCGATGGACCGACGCATTCAGATTGTTGCATCAAGTACCCGCCGAAGACCGCGTGAAGGATTTTCTCACCGTCTACATCGCTCAGCATCGCCGCACCGCCCCGCCTGATTGGCGCGGTGTAATCGAGTTACCTAGCAAGTGATGACTGTTAGGACTGTCAGGTATTGAACGTACGAAGCAGCCGCTTGCCTCGGTAGATCGACAACACCAAATCAGGTGTCAGCGCAGTTGGATGATCCGACGCCGGAAAGCATAACAACTCGGTTCCATCGGTCACGGCGTGCAAGTGTTTTCCCTCATGCTCGATCATGGACAGCAAGGCTATTTCACCGAGAAAAAATGTCAGGGCTAGAATCTGCTTAACTTCGCATTGGCGCTCTTGAAGCGAACGAATCAATCGATCTGCCTCACGGCGTTGATCTCGATTGAGTAGGGCCTCAGGGACTTCGAAGATGTCATCATGTTCGGCTTGCCATCCCGCAAACACGGCGTAGATGTCATCGGCCGGTAGATTGGCTAAATCGGCATTGAACGAACAAACGAGCGGCCCGGCGATACCAATATTACTCATTTGTCCGGTCGGCAGAACATAGGTGTAACGAAACAGGTAGCAGTCGCGAGGTTCTTCGAAACTGGGCCAATACTGAGTTCTCGCGTCGAACAACTCCATTTCATGCGGTGCTATTCCGAATCGATCGCCGGATGCCAACCAACTTGCTAGCTCGGCTTCGGCCATCGATTGTGGTAATCGCAAATCCGCTTCAATCTCCTCAGCGAAGCCCATCTCTTCGGCGTACGTTACCGCTCGCATCCGAGCAACGCGATCCTCAGCCAGTTCGATTAGTCGTTGTTTCCCAGTCGCATCGCCGAGCCGCGCCAGTGCCCCAGCGGCTTCCGTTTGCACGCGGCGGTGTGACAGCGCAAGCGTCTTGCGAAGGTTCTCAGTCGCTCGCTTTTCACCGATCAATCCCAGCGAGTCACACAGCGAAACTGTTAAAGCCACACTTTCACCCAACACCTTTTGAATCGTTTCGACATCGTCACCAAACTTAGTCGGGTTTTCTTCCATCAAACCAAGTCGCTGCGTCAAATTGCTGAGCAGACTGAGCAATTCGTCGACACGTTGCCCGTACGGATGCTCTGAAATTTTCTCTGTGCGACAACTGTAGTTCGCCAAGTCCAAAATCGCCGACATCGTCGCCGGGTGCAAGAAACCATCACCCAAGCGATCAAAAAACAACTCCAATAAACTGCCGTCGAGTTGCCAAAGTGGACTAAGGGCGATCGCGATTGCCGGCAATTGCTCAGGCGGTTGCTCAGTCAGTGCAGCTGCCAACGTGTCGATCGATTCCTCATCGGGCTGCATCGCCAGCATTTGCAGACAATGAGCTGAAGCGATCGCATCGACGGCCGAAAGCATGTCGCCAAGTCGCACTAGAACTTCGGGCGAAATCAACGCGACTTCGGGTGTTTCTTCGCGTACAAGCTGGTTGAGTCGCACCGCAACCTGCTGCATCAACTGTCGCTGCCGCAGCGCTGCTGAACTCAACTGATCAAAATTGGCGGACACAACATTCAGTAGCGTTTCCAACTCCGGTCCGCTGGCCAACTTTAGCGACGCCAGCAAACCCTCGGGCACATCGGGCGTAGTTGAAAAACCTAACCATCTGCAAGCCGCGGCGATCCAATCCTGTTCAGCACTTTGCACTATCGCTTGTCCTTGTTCCTTAGTTCTTCTGCACGTGAAATTCTAGCTCAATTGATGCTTTGGAATGCATGCAATCTCATTCTGCAAACCTCGCTGGATCCGCAGCACCAAATTTTAACAAATTTTGAATAGTCCGCCTCCCGGCCAAGCAGTCTAACTGGCCGCAATAATTATGGTTCTTTTCGACTCACTCCAAATACCATTGGTGGCTGAGGGCACAGTGCACGCTATTTGCGACCCACCAGAGAAAATCTGCCTTATTTACTACCGCCGCTCGCGTTTAGCTATTATGGAGTCGCGTAACGACGGCATCACGCCGCCGTGTTTCCAACCGAAAGAGTTTTCAAAACTCTACAACTGAATGCGACTGAGGGCGGTACCATGCCGCATCTGTTCCTCTTGGAAACGTTGTTCTATTCAAAACTCTAACGAAGTGCGCACGAATTCGAATGTCACGAACCATTGTTTTATTGGCTTTGATTGCATGCAGTACCGGTTCTTGGGCGATTGGGCAGAACAAGGCAGATCGTAAAGATGAACGGCGGGAGAACCAACGCGTAAGCGATTGCAAACAAGACGTTCAAAAGGCCCAGCGAGAATTAAATCTTGCGATCAAGGCCTTTCGATTGAAGACCATCGAAGCGCAGCGCGCTGCGGACATGCTGCGTTCAACGCAACGCACATACAGTCAAGCTCGGGAGGCGGCTGAAGAGCGATTGGCCGACAAGAGCGGCTTGCCCGAGGCGATTCGCAAGATGCGAAGTCTTCGCGATGAAATAGCGGTGCTTTCGAAACCGATCTTGGATAAACTTCACGAAACTCAAAAATGGAAAGTCGTGAATAAGAAAGCCACTGACTCCGCGCAGATTCGTGAAAAGTTGCTCGCCGACGAGACACAGACCGATGACGATCTAGCCACTCGACTGACAGCGCTTGATACACTGATCGCGGCTCCGGAGACGATGGAGAATGAGGCCATTGATGCCGATCCAAAGGTAAAGCATTTGAAGCTCGCCTACCATCAATCGCTCGATGAAATCGCTGAACTTCGCCGCAAAGTGGATTCGTCGGGAATTGACGCTGATCCCGAAGTCAAATCGTCCCGCAACGCCGTTGAAGCCCGTGAGCGTGAAG
>JANNNN010000057.1:0-3018 GCA_031398555.1 Planctomycetia bacterium
CGCCATCGCATTTACTCCGTAAAGATTACACAACTTGAGGCCTCATACAATCTTACGGTGATAGTGACTAAAAAGGCAAAAAGCGGTAAATTGCTAGCTTGAAAGCCGTCGGCTAACGCCTTCCGGCTGATAAGACTAAACCAACGTAACGACCATTATCGTAAGCGGGAGGCTCGCTAACGCGTTCCGGCTGATAAGACTAAACCACTGCAATAACAACTATCCGTTCAATGTTTCTAAGCGGGACGCTCTCGCTAGCGCACTCCGGCTGATCCTAAAATTTGATCGTGACGCTCCCCTAGGGCTGAACGCGTTGTAAGGTACTTACTAGAACCAACTCTCAAAGCGAGTCATGCGACTGAAGTACACTCGCCGTGCCCCAACAACTTTTGAGGATCGAGTCATGCACTCACCTCAACGACCGGTTTCCCGTGAAACCGGTAACGCGTGGGTTATCTGTTTCGCGTGAAACTGATATACCGTGTAGCGAGGCTGTGCAATGAAGTACGATTGCAGTGCTGAAGCACTAGTTGGCATTCAACGGGTTCACTACCAAGCCACTGAGTAGCTTCGGATAGAAGTAAGTACTCTTCGCCGGCATGCGCTCGTTGTGAAGACTAACTGAACGGATGTCGTCAACAGTAGCCGGCATGACTAGTGCTGCGAGAGGATAGTGAAGGTTATCTTCAAGCTTGCCTTCTAAGCCTAGAACCACCTCTTCGACTTGATGAACGTAAGTCGCTTTCGGCAAGTCGCGTTGGCCTAGCAAGTCTTCTAAGATCAAGTGATGTAACATGGCGACACCTAAACCGCGCCAGTCGTCGCTTTGATTCGGTGCAATCTCCTTCATTCGCTCGCCTGCATTCTCAGTTGCAGTTACCAACGTCCAAGTTTGATCCTTGGCAGTGTACAATCCAAAGGCGCTTTGCTCGTCAATCTCTTCGATCTGCTGCCAAACCGCGGCCGCTTTATTGGGTCCAGTACCCATCGCGTCGCAATCAAAACAACTGCTCAGTTTCTCCGTCAGTTCAGGGGCCGTCAGTTCGCTGGCTCCGGTGAACAAACGATGCGTAGGAAGTACAATCAGCCCCGGGTCGTCCATGCTCATGCACATCGATAAAACCGAATGGGCCGGATGGTCGCTCGCCAACGCGCCTCCCGCCGCTGCCGCCAATTCGTCGCGATAGTTGCAGGCCGTCTCATAGCGGTGATGCCCATCCGCCACGAACATCGGCTTGTCCTGAACTAGCGATGCAACTCCTTGAATGAGTGCCTGGTTCGTAATTGGCCACATCCGATGCATGACGCCTAAATGATCCACGCACTCAAGTCCAGCTGTTCCGGCCACAGCGCTCTCGAGCAGATTCTGAGCTTCGTTGCTCGCGTCTGGATAAAGACCGAAAATTGGACTCATATTGGCAACGCAAGCTCGCGTTAGCCGCAGCCTATCATCTTTCGCTTTGGCATGCGTCTGCTCGTGCGGGTAGATGTTGCCTTCCCCAAACCGAACCAAATGAATCCGAGCCATAAAACCGCGACGGGTGTAAGTCCGGCCGGCGTGGTCAAAGATCTGGTGGTAAACGTAAATCGCTGGGTCGGGCTCAGTCTGCATAGCACCATCGCGACACCACTGCCGAAACAACGTCGCCGCTCGCTTGTAAACCGCGTCCGAACCGGCATCGCCCGGCTCAGCTTTGGTCAGTTCGAGGCGAATAAAATTGTAGGGACTATTCGCATAAAGCTGAGCCTGGAGGGTGGCGTCGACAACGTCATACGGGGGAGCGATCACTCTGCTGAGTGATCCGACCTGCGCCAAGTTGTAGCGAATACCGCGGAAAGCAGAGATTTGTGGCATATGGCGGCATCGAGTTCGTGATTGGGATGTTTTTGGAGGCTTCAGTTGGAGGGCGCGGGCTCGAGCGACTCAACCTACGCCGCTGTTACGATAACCCCAATCGCATTCAATTCTAGTGGGGTAAGCTCGCCTCTGGGCGTTTTCAAGCCCGAGACGCTAGTGTTTTGCTAGGCCACAAATTGCACAAAAGACTCACAAGACAATCGCTGACAAAAGTGGTAAGATTCAGGTATTGAATAGGGAATGAAAACGTGGGCTCGACCATTTCTTGTCCCTCACTGCAAAACCGAATCCACACAGCAAATCGCAGCAGAGTCGCAAATGAAAGGAATCAGCACGAAGTTCACGATTCCCATTGTGACGTTATTTTCCGTGCTCTTGATACCGTTTGAATCCCAAGTGATCGGCCAGAGTGCAAACCAGGTGCAGGTCGCTGATCCGGTTATTCAACTGACTGGAGATCCGCTTCACGCGTACCTCAATTTGCAAATAGAGCTACTGGACAGCCCTGAGTTTCGAGCGCGCGAACTAGCCGCCTCGCGGCTCCAGCAATATCCAGCGGCAACGATCGAATTGATTGCGAAGTCCGCTCCAACCGCATCACTCAATTCCGCGTCACAACAGATCTCACTTCTCGACCAACTGTTAGCACATCCCGATACTGAGATTAAAACATGTGCCTACGATACGCTCAAGCGATTTTCGCAGACTGAAACCACTGCCCTCGCCAGCTTAGCCGCTAGTAGTGTCAAAGGAATCGAAGATGATTTTGAGCAGCAAGCGTTCGAAATTCTTACCCATGCGGGCGCCGACGTTGGTTATTTAGATATCAACATTAACGGTAAGCCGGCTACCAGAACCGAATTACTGGGATTGGAAATCAATTCTAAGAAATTCAGAGGCACCGCCGAGACATTGACTTGGATTCGCTACTTGAAGTCCATCAGAATCGTGTCGTTGGAAGGCGACTGTGCCTCCCCTGATACCTTAGCGCTAGTTGCCCAAATGGCTAGCGTCAAAAAGATACTGTTGCGAGGCACCTATGTTCGACCTGGCTATTACGAAACCAAACTCAGGCCCAGCGATCTCCTGGTACTCAAGACGTTGCCTGAAATCCAACACCTCGAAATCAAATACATGACGATCGACGATAGCTTCGTGCC
>JANNNN010000091.1:0-6471 GCA_031398555.1 Planctomycetia bacterium
ATTTCTTTCCAAACAACGCTGTTCACTACTTCGTCAGCTACTATGACTATTACCAGCCGGAAGCCTATATTCCTTCGCGGGATGTGTACATTGAGAAAGACGCTTCGATCAATGAAGAGATTGATCGGTTGCGGTTGGCCGCAACGAGCGCACTGGTCAGCCGTAACGATGTGGTGATCGTCGCCAGCGTATCGAGCATCTACGGTTTGGGCAGTCCGGAAGATTATCGCAACATGGTCGTTCCGCTCCGCGTTGGACAGAGCATCATTCGCGACGATGTACTACTGCGTTTTGTTGATATTCAGTATGAACGCAACGACGTAGCTTTCGAACGCAGTCGATTTCGAGTAAGGGGCGATTGCATCGAGTTGTGGCCTTCCTACGAAGAATTCGCTTACCGAATCGAGCTATGGGGTGACGATGTCGAGCAGATTTCGATTATCAATCCGCTGACCGGTGAAGTCGTTTCGCGGTTGGAAGAGATTTTTATTTTTCCGGCAAAACACTTCGTTACACCTGAGAGTCGCATCGAAAGCGCGATCAAGCTGATTCGGCAAGAGTTGGAAGAGCAACTGAAGAAATTTGAGTCTGAGAGCAAGTTGCTGGAGGCTCAGCGGTTGAACGCGCGAACTCGATTCGATCTGGAAATGTTGCAAGAAGTCGGTCATTGTCCTGGCGTAGAAAACTACTCGCGGCCATTGTCTGGTAAGCCGCCTGGGGCAACGCCAGATACGCTATACGACTTTTTTCCGAAAGATTTTCTTCTCATGGTCGACGAATCGCACGTAACGATTCCACAGGTGCGAGCCATGTATGCAGGCGACCAAAGTCGCAAAAACACCCTAGTTAGTCACGGTTTTCGTCTGCCCAGTGCGCTGGACAACCGTCCCCTGAAATTCGAGGAATGGGAAGCCAAGACCCACCAAGCGATCTTTGTTTCGGCCACCCCCAGTGACTACGAACTGACGAAGACCGGTGGCGAAGTGGTCGAGCAGATTATTCGCCCCACCGGCCTGCTAGATCCAGTTATTGAAGTGGTGGCAGCTCGCGGGCAGGTTGCACATTTGCTCGAACAGGTTCGCGAGCGGGCGAACATTGGTGAGCGAACGCTGATAACGGCGTTGACCAAACGGCTTGCCGAGGATTTAGCGGGCTATTTAACTGAGCAGAATGTCAAATGTAGGTGGTTGCACAGCGAACTGGACGCCTTTGAGCGGGTGGAGTTGCTGCACGACTTACGGCAGGGCCGCTTTGACGTTCTAGTGGGAGTAAACCTATTGCGGGAGGGGCTGGATTTGCCAGAGGTATCGCTTGTTGCGATCCTTGATGCAGACAAGGAGGGGTTTCTTCGTAGTGAAACTTCGCTCATACAGACGATCGGTCGAGCAGCTCGAAACGTGAATTCGAAAGTGATCCTCTACGCAGATAGGATTACGCGATCGATGCGAGCCGCGATCGATGAGACCTTACGTCGCCGCAAACTGCAGGAACAGTACAACCTCGAACATGGAATTACACCAGAGACAGTTAAGCGAGTTATCAAGTCCGGAATCGAAACCGCTGCTCAAGCACATAAAAAAGCCCGTGGAATGATTCGAGGCGACGTGAGTGAACAGGTAGTTACCGAAGAATACCTCGAATTGTTAGAGAAAGAAATGTTGCAAGCGGCTGAAGATCTCGAATTTGAACGGGCGGCATCCCTTCGCGATCGCATCGGAGAGTTGCGTTCGCAGTTGGGTGAGGTCGTAAGCGAATCCTCGGCAAGCTACGAAAAATCTGGCGGCGGTCGAGGAAGAAAAGGGAGCAATCGGCGAGTTCCGCGACCTAAAAAGCATTGATCGCAGACATTTTCGTTTAGACTAATAGAGCTGTCGGACTCGGCCCCCGGGTCTAAGCAGAAGTCTCCTGCTGTACAGTTCTAATCATGAGTCACTCTAGTTCAAAACTTAGACACGGTAGCCTGTCGGGCTTTCGTAGAGGCGGAGATGGAAATCGATCCCCGTCGAGCGAACGCACAAAACGAGATATTGGATCTGCCGATGATGCGTACGGGCAAGTTGCTCCAGAACTTGCCGACGGAGTGCTATTGGGTAATCGCTACTTAGTTCTGCGAAGGTTGGGACGCGGGGGATTCTCCGATGTCTACCTGGCTCATGATCGCGAACTGGATCGAGCGATCGCTATTAAACGACTCCTGCTTAGCGACGTGGACCCGCACTTCATCAAAACGGAAGCCAAGACGCTAGCGAGTCTCGATCATCCAGGAATTGTCCGGATCTACGATATCTGCAATGACCCCATGCATGGTTACCTCGTAATTATGCAATATGTTCAAGGGCCGATGCTGCGTGATGTGCTGACAAAGCCATTGTCAATTAATCGCGCTGTTGAGATAGCGATTCGAGTTAGCGGAGGTTTGATTCATGCTCACTCGCGCGGCGTCGTTCACCGCGACATCAAGCCAACGAACATCTTGATGAGCAATGAGGGGGAGCCTTTAATCGCTGACTTTGGATTAGCATTCACGCCGCTCGCTCAATGTGAACCTGAGGGGGGGACGCCGAGGTATATGTCGCCCGAGCAGATTCGCAATGAGACTAAACGGATTGGACCGAGCAGTGATATCTTTTCAACCGGAATATTGCTTTATGAAATGCTGACTGGACAGGTTCCCTTCAATGGTCCAACTCCAGAAGAGATCTCACGGGCGACGCTTGAGCAATCACCCAAGCCGATCAATGAAATCAATGTCGACGTGCCTGTTGAGCTCGACCGTATAGTCCGGAGGGCTTTGAGGAAGAATGTAAAAGATCGCTACAGTTCAATGGAGGTCTTCCAGGCGGAATTGATTAAATGGCTGAACAACTCCAACACAAGTGATGAGTTGTCCACGGTCAGGACATCGGAATGGGAGCGCAACAAATCGCTTGATTCCACTTTCGCTTCTTCAACCTTTAGCTGTTTAAGTCAATTCACACATCGCGGCTTGCAACCGTTCGAATCCGATGATGCGAAGTTCTTTCTTTCCCTAGTTCCGGGCGGGCGGGCGACAAGTGGGCTGCCGGAATCGGTTCAGTATTGGAAGGATTGGATGGAGAGCTACGATGGCTCAGAATATGGTCGCATTGGGATCATGTATGGTCCTAGCGGTAGCGGAAAGACTTCGTTATTGCGTGCAGGAATAATCCCTTATCTGACACCGGATTTACTGCCCATTAACATTGATTGCCGTAAAGGGGAGTCGATTTTGCAGTATGCGATGCAAATCGGCCAGCAAGTGGCCAGTGAGTCGGCCAGTGAGTCGGCCAGTGAGTGGGCCCGTCAGTCGGTCGACTTGGCTGCGTTGTTACTCACAGTGCGAGATGACTCCGCGGCTCGCAGCGAACACCGAAAAGCGGTCCTGTTGTTTGATCAATTCGACAACTGGGCAGGCTCTGCCACAGCTTCACAGTTGGCGGAGCTGGCGGCTGCTTTGAGGCACTGCGATGGAGAATCGTTACAAGCCCTGCTGATTGTGCGGGATGATTTTTGGACCTCTGCAACCGAATTCATGCGACTGGTTGAGTGCGGGGTTGAGCAATGGAAGAACGCTCGCTCGATCGAATTGCTCGACCGACATCACGCGCGGCGCTTGCTCGAAGCAGCAGGCCGTGGCTTCGGTTCCTTGCCTCCCAAACCCGAAGCTCTAAATGTTGACCAATCCGCATTCATCGCGCAAGCCATTGACGAGATGTCGATTAAGGGGCGAGTGCTGCCAATTCAACTTGCCATGTTCGCAAAAATAGCCAAGCTGCAAAGCTGGCACCCCGATACACTGTCTGAGGCGGGAGGCGTCCAAGGAACCTACGTAGGTTACTTCCAGGACCTCTTCGAATGCACGACCTCGCCTCCGGCGTATCAGCGTGTCTGTGGCGCGGTGGTCGAAGTTCTCCATTGCTTGCTTCCCAATGCAGATCAAACTTCTCATAGTCATCAAGTGGAATTTGGTGAACTTGAAGCGATATTGGTCAATAAGAAATTGCACAATCAATTGCACCGCGCACTAAATATTTTAGTTGAAGATCTGCGGATCGTTGTTCGAGTTTCTCATCGGGGAAGCGATTCCTCAACGGAGTACTCCATCCAATGCAATGACCGCTTCCATCTTGTGCACGATTTCTTGACGGTTCCTATAGCCAATTGGGTCGATCAGGTTCGTAAGAGTTCTTGGCGTGGACGAGCGAACGCGCGGTTGGAAGAATTATCCGCGATGTGGAATCGAAAGCAGCACTATCGCTTCTTGCCAACGCTGCCTGAATTCGTCGCTATGCAAGTCGCTACACGTCCAAACAAGCGAAGTCCAGAACATAGACGCTTTTTGCGCAGGGCAGGCCGAAAACACTTTTTGAGAGCCCTAATGGCACTGGCTTTCCTCGCTCCGGTTTCACTCATTGCAGTTTCAAGTATCAGGCAACACCAAAAAAACATCGAGGAACATCGAAAACATGTCGTCGAGAGAGTCGAGGCGGCGATCTGCGGCGACGTGGCGGATTTCATTGTTCTTATGAATGACCGGGACATCTGTTTAGGCGATGACCAGTGGATTGCGTCCAAGGCAACACGCCCCTGGGAAGATTCACCTGTTAAAAAACACCGAACTAGAACGCGGCTATTGTTGGCCGCAAGTCAAAAGGCCGGCTTTGAAAAAATAGTCGACGATCTAGGCAAAGTTGAACCCCAACTTAGCAAGAAGTTCATCGAAATTTCGCACCAATTCCAACATGCGAAGCCCTTATTGAATGAAGTTATCAAGCGTCGTTCGATATCTGGAACTTCGATATCTGCAATGTTGGGCGTGGAAGAAGTCCGCGCCGCAATATCGCTCGCCAGCCTGGGAGACGCCGAGCCGCTAGTGCAAATGCTCGACGATTCTATCGGACCCGCTCAACCCAATCTCGTTTTTAGCCATGCTCTGGAATGGGATACCGACCCAGGACTTTGGATCGACCTGGCTTTATCTAAGCGCTCGGCAAGCGTAACCTACTATGCGCTCTGTTTCATTGGAAGCTATCCCGCGGCAGAGTTACCAACGAGTATGCCTTGGCAGAGCATTGCTGCCCTCCAAGAGTCCCCCGATGCCGGGGTCAGCTCGGCGGCAACATGGCTGCTTGAAAAATCACCGGTGGGTAAAGACCTTGTCGTGACGGCTTGCTCGCCGCTGCACCGTGTTTCTCACTGCGGATTGCAGCAGATTAGGGTCGGGGCTGGAAAATGCAGTCGAACTGTTTCAGCGATCAACTTCAAATTGAACGAAGTCGAAATCAAGGTCGAGAAGCCGTTCTGGCTCAGTTGCTCGGCCATAACCAACGCCGAATTCGACCTATTTCTCAAAGGACTATCTGGTACCGAAGGCTCCGATACCAAGCCAATTGAACGAACCAATCGGCGCAGCACCGAACTGGAATTAAATGCTGGTCGCTCTGTCACAGGGTTAAATCCCATTCTTGCCGCGAAGTTTTGCAACTGGTTGAGTGAAAAACATAAACTGACGCCTGCTTACCAAATATTGCCAAAGCCGAGTGTTTCAGAAGCAAGTGTTTTAGAAGACTGGGGCAGAGTCAAAATTATTGCAGGCGCCAATGGCTTCCGGCTCCCCTCAATTTCACAAATTGCCTATGCCGCAGAGTTCGGTTTGGTTAATTCTGAAGTTGCAAAAAAATCGCAGGTGGCGGTTAGAGCGTTTCGTAAAAGCATGCAAACAGATCTCAACCAGGACGAGTCCAACCGTTTCGACATCTCCAGGCTAGCGAGAAGCCTCATGCCCAATCGCGCAGGAATTCATTTCGATCTTGATGCCTACGATTGCTGGGCGGTGGCGGATACGCGTGTGTGCGGCATAGCTTTGACAAACACGGGATATGTTGTTCACGCTAGAGAGGACTTGCTTCCCCACTCGGCAACCGCACTTTGGATTGTGTCGGATGGGGATGATGGTGCCCCCTAAATGGTCGCGGTCGCATGCGAGGAAGGTTTTGCTTGACAGTCAGATGCCCCACTAGTCAAGATGATTGTGTAGAATCCTACTATCGCAGCGCTTTTCGGCCTCGAAGTCTGTTTTCCTCGTTCCCGCAAATCGAGTTTCCAGTGGCATCATCCCCCTAGAAGCCGAATTTAGCACTTTTCACCAGCATAAACCAACTTGCTTGGCAACTTGTCCGCCTTGTCCGCTAAAAGCCTATTGGAGATTGATTATGGACCAACCGATGCGAGACTTTACCGATTTGCTGCTCCGAAAGGGCATTGTAAGTCTGGATCAGTTGAGCGAAGCGGCGAACCTAGCCCGCGAGACGGACATCCAAATCGGCGACGCCCTGATTAAGTTGGGCTATGCAGGCGCGGACGATGTCTACCGCTCTCTGGCAACTTTTCACAAACTCGAATATGTCGACTTAACGACCATTCGGATTGCCGACGAAGTCATCCAGCTGGTTC
>JANNNN010000093.1:0-2775 GCA_031398555.1 Planctomycetia bacterium
CCAGAAAATTATGCGAATGCGTGAGGGACAGTGAGTTTGCAGCATATCCACCGTAACTGTCCCAATTGTTTGGAAGGTTACTAACAGCTCTCAACTGTTCAGAGCAAACGTCAATCCATTTAGGCAGTTTCCGCTCTCTAGTCAGTCCGGGAACTCGCTGAGTGGTTGTTTGTTCGTATTGTCTAGCGCTGGTTGGTAACTCAGTCATTTTCTTTCCACCGATCTTTCCTTGCACTTGGGCTCGTCAGTTTACAGAACGTTTCGATTAGCCAATCATGCGCATCGTTGAGTGAATCTTTGAAATCGCCTTCCGCGTGATTGATCCGCGAGGTGATCTGAAAGGTGACAAACGGGCAACCATCGTCAAAATTGGTGTTCAATTCTGCGTAGAGCCTGCCTTTTCCTTGCTGAATGAATGTTCGGTTAAGGGTGAACAATTCGAACGATCCCAGATTCGCATTGAAAACATCCTGAACCATCGCTTCAAGGCTCTCGCCCTCAGTCGGTCGAATGTGGTTCAGATACATCACTTCGCACATTACCGGGTCGATTGGTGGAAGTGAGTTAGTCTGCAGGAATTCGGAGAACGTATTGAATTCACTCAAGCATATTTCGAGGTTATCTTCGTAGCTCGTGTAGCTAGCGATTTCCTTCGATTTTGAAAGCCAATGGTAAGCGAATCGGTTACGTTGTACCCGAATCAATTTTTCAGAATCAACCGATTCGTATTGTGCGCAGCCTGTTTCCTGTTTCATCCGAAGCTGAAATTGCAGTTGTTTCGGACTGGCTGGAAAAGTTTCAATTGTTGGCGGGATTTCTGGCAGGTGCGTAAATGCTGGAAATCTCTCACGAATGTACGGGTAGTACAGTCCGGGATGAAGAGTGCTCCAACCTGGAAGGTCGCTGAACTGAATCTGCATTGCAGTTTCGACGACAGGTGCGTTTTTGAGATGCAGTTTTGCTGTTACCGACATCGCTTCCATTGCGCTTCGACTTACTAGGGCTTGTTTTTTAACCGTACTTTAAGTGTACGCTTAAACAGGGAGCTTGTTTTAAGCTATCGACTGAAATTTACTAGTTCCTGTTGAGTTTTGCATGAACTCATCGCACCCCCCCCATTTGCTGTCTGGAAACACCGTAATTACCAACGTCCCAATCCTAGCATCATCGCAATAATGTCGTCGCGACGATGCTTCACCCAGTACCGTAGAACGATGTTTCTCGGGTACGAATCGTGTGGCGCTGTCAAGGAAGATCCGGGGACATTCGATCTCTCGCACCCACTCCTCCCATTCGGAGGTTTCCCAGTTGAACGTCCGATATTCCCACCAACACCACGAATCAAACTCTACGCGGATCGACGCTCCCGATGCCCGTACAGCATTTACTATCGATTCCGCCGATGGGAGTGGCCCGCTCTGACGTTCCGTGATTTCTCCCATAATCTGAACGGTCAACGGGAATGGGTTTTGAAGCGATTCCATGGCTCAACTCGCATAGGGAACAAGGGTTCCATTTCTCAACCGGCACCCGATAGCTTGGGCGTGCCTCACAACCTCAGTTCGCAACGCCTCTGCGACCTGCCGAACATCCGCTCCGATCGGTCGGTCAAGCAACTGCGTCAACGTGGAATACATCGTCGTGAGTTGCTGACAGTTTTTGTTGGAGTCGTGGATGCTTTTGCCAATCGGTAAACCTGAGACGGTCCAGCCTCAAAACCGGCATTCACGGCGACTTGATACCGTTGGCTCTGTAATCGCTTGTAGTGAGCACGGGCATCATCCGACTTAGCCAGACTCTGCAAGCAAGAGATTTCACAGTTGGTAGCGTTAATCAATTCCAATTTATCGCCCGCGTGCAAGGCTTTGGCGTATCGATGCCGGGACCTTAGCAGGCTGTTCATGACCGCTAAGTTGCGATCCATCGCGATCATATCGGGAGACTTTCGTGGTCGATACTCAACTGGCTCATCTGATGGGTCGCACTCGCAATAGTGTTCGACCGACTTACCGTTCTCCCGCTTCATATCGCGATTAGCACAGCCTAGATGCTGGTTGATCGTCGACCGGAATACGTTGGCGGCAACCACTCGCAACCAGGCTTGAACCGCCTTCTCAGACTCACCGCGACACGATTGGCGATGCCTCCATGCTTTGAGGTAGATTGCTTGGACTAGATCGTCCAAATCGCAACGGTGAGCAATGCAACGCATCTTGCGGCCATACTTACGGCGGATCTCTTGTTCGATCGATTGCAGAGCTTCGGTTAGAGTTTCCATGATCAGCTAAGACTGATTCAAGCCAGCGATTGCCTACCCAATTTCGCTTTTTATGGACTGATTGAGGATATGAAGAGCCGAGAACCAGAGGACGCTCGCCACTAAATCCATCACCGCAAACACCGTTAGTTTTAATGCATAAGAGAGAATTATCATCAACCCGCCAGATTCGGTGAGCCACGGCTCTACCCAAATTGTGAACATCGTCAGCATGACAAATAACGTAAAGGCCGCGTGTGCTGCTTCTACTTGATCAGGTAATCGCAGCAATATTACCATTGCAACATAAACTACCAACAAAACTGCTGGAAAAAAGATCCACCAGAACTCCGACCATAGCGCACCAAAGAAATAGCCAAAAATCAGTTTCAGGAGAAATGACCAAAAAGAGGATTTTCCGAAGAAAAGAAGTAGTCCTAAGGCCCCCCCGCAAATCCCCCGCCACATACAGGGGGGTGGGTTGTGATGGGGTGGGCGTGGGTTGGCAGGTTGTTGTG
>JANNNN010000117.1:0-4600 GCA_031398555.1 Planctomycetia bacterium
ACCCGCGAGCGCTTTCGCATACGGGTCGACCAAACGCGCGTTGCCATCGAACCATTGTCCCAACTCAGGATCGAACGGACCACTCGCCTGGAAGTGATACAGTTGTCCCGGTCCCATGTCCGGCACAAAAGCGCTCCATACGTCGCCCCATCGGTCTGTATCGCGATTAAATTCGAGGATCTCGCGTGGTTCGCGGTCATCGACGTGGTCGTACAACACAACCCGCATCGCAGTCGCGCTGCGGCTGAAGACGACAAACTGCACACCGCGATCGGTGACTACAGCTCCGTAGGGAAGACTGTACGCAAATTGTAATTCAGGATGCGGATGGCGCATGAGCATACTTCTACGTGTCCTTCTCAACTTATGGGCAATTGTCTTCGTTGACAGTGAAACATACCACCGGCTTCGCAAAGACAAACTCTTTATGGCTTGATAGTCACGTATTCGACAAGTAACGTGTCTTGATGTGCTCGCCACCCAAAGGCTAATGAAGAACGTGAGTGTTCTGATTTGGTAATAACTGCCGTCCGCTCCGGCCGTACTGTCATGTAATGGTAATCTCTAAGCGTAAAAGCGGTCAGGAGGGCGCGAGCAAACCTTTGGCTTGTCCGAAAACGGTGGCCAGAAGGATAGATTTCGTCCGTCGCAGTCTTTTATCGGCGTATGCAGCACCAACCTCGTGAAGAGAAAATTCTGCGCAGCTTTGTTTCAAAGCTTTTTGGATGCGTTGCATAGCAATGTTGTAAAGAAGCTGAGATAATAGCAGGCACATTCCATGGGCCATCCGCAGTTCAAAAACTCTGCTTTTTGGACACTTCTCGCTGATCGCCAGTATGTAATGCTGCGAAATCGTACTCGTAGTTAGTGAAACGATCTTGGATCGAACTGGCGATCAGCAAGAAGTGTCGGTTTTTGAGACTCTTTGGTTTGAGATTCGAGTTTCCTTACGTTTAGAGGCTACGGCACACGGAATGTGCCTGCTACTTTCTGAGACATAAAAACTTCTTTGAATTCAGTGAGACGCGATGATCAGACTTTACGCTTACCTTGCCGTGTTGCACTTAATGATCCTCGGCAATTTTTGGCTGAAGGCTGCCGATCGGCCCAACATTATCTTGATACTCGCCGATGATCTTGGGGCCAAAGAAGTCGGCTGTTACGGCAATACCGAACACCTTACACCCAACCTCGATCGCATGGCGGCCGAGGGAGCTCGATTCGAAACGTTCTACGCTATGCCACTTTGCACTCCAACACGAGTGGCCATAATGACTGGGCAGTATGGATTCCACAACGGTTTTCTCGGCATGCAAGACCCAGCTTTCAGGCCTCGCAACGACTCTCCACTCGCGTCGATTTCAAATCACTTTACGATTGGCGATTTGATGAAATCAGCGGGCTATGCAACGGCGCAGGTCGGCAAGTGGCAGCTGTCTGGCCAAATTCCAAATCTGATACACGACTGCGGCTTTGACGAGTACCGAATGTGGGCTTATGAATTCAATTTGCCGAAAGGTGTCAAGCACGATGCGCCGAAGTCGAACGAAAAAGGAAATCCTCGCTATTGGCATCCCAGCATCGTTGAGAATGGAAAGTACTTGCCGACAACCGACGACCAATACGGCCCCGATTTGTTCAACGCCTTTGCACTTGACTTTGCGAAGCGGCACAAGAGTGAACCGTTTTTCATCTACTACACTTCGGTGCTCACACATGGACCGCACAAGGAAACGCCTGACCCAGCTAATCCTGGCAAGAAGCTGCCGACGGGCCTGAAAACCAATCTTGAGTACCTCGATCATCTGATGGGGCAGCTTCGCGCTGGCTTGAGAGCCGAAGGGCTCGCCGAGAACACTTACATCCTGTTCGTAGGTGACAATGGTACAGCCGGATCGGGTAAAGCAACTGTAACGGAACTCGGCGCCCGAGTTCCCGCCATCTTCGTGGGTCCCGGTATAAAGAAGGGAGTCGCTTCAAGGGCAGTTGGCGATCTAACTGACATCATGCCAACGCTTGCAGAGATCTCAGGTGCCAAACTGCCCACAGATCGATTATCTGACGGCTACAGTTTACTGCCCGTGCTTAACGGCAAACAAACTAAACATCGTGACTGGATCTACAGCCACCTTGACGACGGTCGCATCCTGCGCGACGAACGCTGGCTTCTGCAAATCAGCAAGAAAGACGCCAAGAAAAATGTTGGTGAAAAATTCTTTGACTGCGGTACGAGCCGCGACGGCATAGGCTACAAGGATGTCACCCATTCGAGTGACATAGAAGTAAAAGCAGCTCGCGCACACTTCGCCACGATTCTTTCAAAAATCCCAACCCCCGAGCCCAATAAGTAGTAAACCTTTAGCTGGTCAAAAACAATGGCCAGGGGAACACTTATGCAAGCAGGACTTATCGTGAAGTGATCCATGCCGCATTTATCCGTGGGACCGCTATGCCATCCGTGGGCGACCGCGTCTTCTATTCCCACGGATGACATAGTGATCCCACGGATGGAAGAAAGAGCCAGAAAATCACTTTCGCTACTCGATACTTCCACAATGTTGGTGTTTAGTCAACAGTCTTTGCGGTACGGTCTGGATTGACAACATAAGCAAAATTCAATCGACATTGAACCAGCGTTTGTTGTTTTCCTTTAACCAAAACAGCAACAGTGGAATCGACGCGGGCATGCAACAAGGACTCGTTAAACCAATCGCAATTGGAATAAAGCCATAGATCCATCCCCATTTCTTTCGCGGTGCAATTAGCCCTACCAGGAAAACAAAACATAGCAGCACCGAAATGATGGTTAGCCCGACACCCATGATCAGGTTGCCTACACGCTCTGCGTCTTTGTTTAGTTCGGGACTATTGGCTGCAATTTCACTGGCAAATAGTGCAAGTGCAACGCCGCCGACCGCCGTCAACACATAAAGGACCAAGAAGCAGCTACAGTAGACTGTGTACCAAATTACAACTTGCGGTTTTGGCTGGTCGAAGTTAGTTGGATATGAACTTTGCATTACACAGCAATCCTTGAGTGGCGAAAGTTATCAGCTTGCGATGGCAAACGATCCGTAAAAGACGCAAGCTGGAGGCTTAAGCGACTTGCATGGGCGAACATTGTAGCAGAGACTTGGACCACGCCCTTCGAGTACTCGAGGCGAGCGATAGCCGCAGGCCTTGAGCCCAACGCGGCGATGCATTTCGGACGAGGAAACGTGGCTGGTTTCGTGAGCTCCGGGATGAGATGAGCCCCTCGGATTCGTGCAACGTCGGGCTGTTTTGACATTTTTCCGGGTTGATTTTGTGCTATACTTAGCATTGCCTACCCTCAAAGCAAAGCGTTTACGAATGCCGCTTTCTTCCCACCTATTGAAACTGGATTTGCATGTGCCCTAGACTCTACAGGCCGCTGCTCGGTGTCAGAAAACTGGCATGCACTGTGGTTGCAGTCGCGATGTGCTTGAGCCGTTCCAGTGCGGAACAACCAATTAGCTTTGAACTCGACGTGCAACCGATTCTAACCTCAGCCGGGTGCAATGCCGGTGCATGCCACGGAAAGCAGCGCGGTCAAAACGGATTTCAACTTTCTCTGCTCGGCTTCGACTCCGATTTTGACTACGATCAAATAACACAGCAAGCCCGAGGCAGACGGCTATTTCCCGCATCGCCTGAGAAGAGTCTACTGCTGCAAAAAGCGACTGGTGAGTTGCCGCATGGCGGCGGGCTGCGGTTTGCCGTTGGCACTGCTCAGTACGATTTATTTCTGAAGTGGATTCAACAGGGGGCGCTCCGATCGGTGCCCGGTGAAGCGAAGCTAGAAAGTGTCGAGTTGGCACAAGGCGATTTTTCGATGCGGTCCGGTGAGTCGCAAAAGCTGCAAGTAACGGCTAAGTATTCGAATGGCTCCACTCGCGACGTTACCGATGCGACTTCATACTTGGCGAATGAGGCGGCTGTGGTCGCTGTCAACGCTCACGGACTGATGAAAGCTGGTTCGCTGCCGGGCGAGACGGCTATCATGGCCCGTTACATGAATCACATCTGCGTTGCCAACATCGTAATCCCTCAATCCAGGAGCCTCCCGGCGGATTACTTTGCGAAACTTCCACGTCATAATTTTATCGATGAGTTGGTCTACGCAAAACTTCAAAAAACGGCCACGGAGCCTTCGGCAGCTATCGATGATGCCACTTTCATGCGCCGCGTCTACACCGACTTGATCGGACGTTTGCCGTCGGTGATCGAGGCGAAGGAATTTCTCGATACACAATCAGAACGCAAACGAGAATACTTGGTCGATCGTTTGCTAGAGCGGCCTGAGTATGTTGACCATTGGGCGAATCAATGGGCGGACCTGCTGCGTCCAAACCCGTACCGAGTTGGCATTAAAGCGGTCTTGAACTACGACAACTGGATTCGACAACAATTCCGTGACAATATTCCTTACGATCAATTTGCGAGAAAGCTAATCGAGGCCAAAGGTAGCACTTGGCAAAACGGTGCTGCAACACTTTACCGTGATCGTCGCGAACCCGAAGAGATCGCCACCCTGATCAGTCAGTTATTTATGGGTGTACGACTCGAGTGTGCGAAGTGC
>JANNNN010000119.1:0-5903 GCA_031398555.1 Planctomycetia bacterium
CTTTCTTTAGGCGCAATCACGACTACCGCGAGCACAACGGCGGCCGCAATAACGCCCGACATCGACGTCGACATGTACCGATTCACGGTCACAGCAGGTCAAGTCGTCGACTTTGACATCGACACAGTTTTGAACGGTCCTGGCGGGCTGGGCTCCTATCTTCGCTTGTTCAATGTAGCTGGAACTCAAATTGCCTTTAATGATGATGCAGCTGCCCCAGGAGAGACGGTCGGTTTTGATGCCTATTTGCGATATACATTTGCAACGGCAGGAACTTATTACCTGGGTGTCTCTAATTTTAACAACGTTTTATACAATCCTGTAAATGGCAACGGTGACACCGCGGGTGGCCTCAATTCGATTGGCGCCTATCAGTTGATCGTTCGCGGAGTAGTTACCGATGTAAATGATTCCGATGACGCAATTAGCGAGGCAAACTCTTTAGGAGCTATCACGACGACACCAGTCGTATTGAACAACACTATATCGCCGGATACTGACGTCGATATGTTTGCCTTTACAGTGACCGCAGGCCAGGTAATCGACTTTGACATTGATACGATCGAAAACGGAGCAGGAGGCTTGGGTTCATATCTGAGACTCTTCGACTTTCAAGGCAATCAGCTCGACTTCAACGACGATGGTGCCGCACCAGGCGAGAGCTCAATCGTTTTCGATGCGTACTTACGTTACACGTTTGCGACCGCTGGGACCTACTACTTGGGTGTTTCGAATTCCAACAACATCACCTACGACGCCACGACCGGTGGTGGCGATATTGCGGGCGGCTTGAATTCTACGGGCTCCTACCAGTTGACCGTGAAGGCTTTGCCAGTAGATCCAGACGATGCGATCTCCGAAGCCACGTCGCTGGGAGCGATCTCGACGACGCCCGTAAGCACTTCAGCCAGCATCAACCCAGATATCGATGTGGATATGTATCGGTTCACGGTGACCACGGGTCAAGTTGTCGATTTCGATATTGATACCGCACTCAATGGTCCGGGCGGACTTGGTTCTTACATTCGCTTGTTCAGCGCCCTCGGTACCCAGTTAGCATCGAATGACGATGCGGCAGCACCTGGTGAAATAGTCGGATTCGATGCTTATCTTCGATACACGTTCCCGACAGCTGGAACCTTCTACTTGGGCGTTAGTAATCTTAACAACGTCCTTTACAACGCAATAAATGGAAGCGGGGATACCGCTGGCGGCTTCAATTCGGTCGGAGCGTATCAGCTGACTATTCAAGAAGTAAGTTCGGTTATGAGCGATACGGATGATGCAATTAGCGAAGCGATCGTCTTAGGGGCAGTTACAACCACCCCGGTAACGGCGAACAACAGTATCTCACCCGATACCGATGTCGACATGTTTGCCTTTACTGTTACAGCTGGCCAAGTAGTTGACTTTGATATCGATACTTCGGCAAACGGCCCAGGAGGTTTGGGTTCTTACCTGCGGTTGTTTAATTCGCTGGGAAATCAACTTGGATTGAACGATAACGCCGCGGCTCCTGGTGAAGGCACGCTGGGCTTAGACGCATACCTTCGATATACATTCTCAGTCGCAGGCACTTATTACATCGGCGTGTCAAACTCGACGAATATTATCTACAACCCGCTCACTGGCGACGGGGACACAGCCGGCGGTGCGAACCCTACCGGTAGTTATCGATTGATTATTCAAGCGTTGCCAACGGATCTTGACGATGCGATTAGCGAAGCAATTCCGCTTGGCGCAGTCTCAACTACAGCCACAACTCGGGCGGCAAGTATTACACCCGATGTCGATGTTGATATGTACAGTTTCACCGTGGTCGCAGGCCAGGTGGTGGACTTTGATATCGACACTGCTCTCAATGGACCAGGAGGATTGGGCTCGTACATTCGCCTGTTCAATTCGCTTGGCGCTCAACTTAGTTTCAATGACGACGCGGCAGCCCCTGGCGAAGCGCTCGGCTTGGACGCTTACCTGCGATACACGTTTTCAGCGGCTGGAACCTATTATCTCGGTGTTTCAAATTTCAACAACATCGTTTATAGCCCGACGACCGGCAATGGCGACGTAGCTGGCGGATTGCATTCGATTGGCAATTACCAGTTGTCAGTACAGTCCCCCTCGGCCGAAACCAAATCGTTGACTCTTTCAATCTCGCCTTTGTCAATACCCGAAATCGATGGAGTAGCAGTTGGTACAGTCACTAGAAACAATGCTGATCTAAGCCAGCCCTTGACCGTAACCTTAACTAGTAGCAATCCAAGTGCAGCGACGGTCGATGCATCCGTCGTTATTGCTGCAAACCAGCAATCTGCGACTTTTCTAGTTCGCGGCGTTCACGACACGTCTCGCGGTACAACGGCTGTCTTGATCACTGCGGTAGCCGCGGATTTCGCAAGCAGCTCCCAAACTGTTACTATCACCGATAGCGATTTGATTTGGCACAACACAACGATCGCGACTGACGTAAACAACGATGGCAAAGTCACTCCAATTGATGCGCTGTTAATCATCAACTACTTAAACGCTTTCGGGAGTGGCGGATTGCCAACGGGTAGTCCCCCACCGTTTCTAGACGTAAGTGCCGACAATCGAATCACGGCGTTAGACGCGTTGCTGGTCATCAACCAATTGAATCGAAATGGGAGCGCCGAAGGAGAAGGATCCACAGCGAGCGTTGCAGATTTCTCGAGCAACTCTCTGGTGGATACAGCATTTGGCCAGTTCGGAGTAGCAGGATTTGATGACCTGCAAACAACGGACGACTACCGTGGACGAAAGCGGGCGAGTTTGCGGTAGTCAAAGCCTTATAGGCAAGTAAATTGTTTCTGGTGGGTATATGTGCTCACCCTAGCATACCTAGGCTGCAAGAGTTGGCTACGGAACTAGTTAGAAGAGATTTTTTATGCACAGCTGAGACCAAACCTCGAATCGATCGAAATTGCTCTTAATTACATCGATTGCTTCGAATCCGCTGTCGACCAAATCCACTTCGCGAGCTCTTGCGGCTGGCGAACTGAGAGTTAGCAAATGAACAACACCCAGATGCACTCGACCGACTGGCGATGTGTCATCATAAATGAAACCAACCAGTTCTTCGTCGTAAGCCGCTTCGATGACGGTCTCTTCAGTCAACTCCCGGAGCATTCCTGAACGGTATAGGTCGGCGGTATCAGCGTCTTCGCGGGAAATATGACCACCTATCCCAATGCTCAGTTTCGCATGCAATCGCTTCTCGCCTTGCCCTGTGCCACGGGTGTATTGAAAAATTTTCTTGACCCCATCTACATCAGCTTGAAGAACAACGTATGGGATGAGTTGCTTGAACGATGGATCTTCTTCGACCGTACTACGAGGCCGAAACTCCATGAACTGAGGGTTCAACAGAGCGTCAAGGTCGGGCTGATGAAACGGCCGAAATCCAGTGAAATCACCGAGCAGACCCAAACGCGAGGCTGGGATTACAAGCACATGTTCTTCAGTCAATTGCGTTCACCCTATACGCTGGGGCAAAAGGAGTCTGACCCTGTGCAAAACCAGCATTGTTTTTAAAAATCGAGCAGCTCGGAGAGGGTCAGACCCCTTTCATGCAGAGCTTAAAAGTAACATTACGAATGTATCAGCCTGTCTATCGTGGTTCGAGTGAACATCGTACTATCGACGAGCGCCAGTGCCAATCCTAGGCGGCATTTCGAACCGTGGCCTATGCAATAGCGCTGCAATAGGGCTGCAAAAGAAGACTTGACCCGAAGAATTTGAAGCATTTGGATGGACAGCTACGCCCTAGTTGATTTTGGTGATGGTCGAAAACTCGAGCGGTTTGGCCGAATTGTGTTGGACCGTGTTTCACCAGCAGCGATCGGTGCATCGCGAGCGGAAAGCGATTGGAGCGACGCAGACTTGCGGCTTGATGATCATGGAAAGGTGATTAGCAGTAAATTGAGCGACGATCACGCCAACGACTGGCTGGTTCGTATTGCCGGCATGCGCTTCAAATTGCGAGTCACGCCGTTTGGCCACGTAGGTGTGTTCCCAGAGCAGATGATTAACTGGGATTGGCTTCAGTCTCTGCGTCGCGAATCGGGTGAAATTGCTCTGCCAAGACAAGCTCTGAATCTATTCGCCTACACGGGTGGCTCGACGATGGCACTTGCTCAAGCAGGTTTTCATGTTGTCCATGTCGACGCATCGGCGCCGTCCGTCAAATGGGCACGCGAAAACGCCGCCAACAACGGGCTAGAGAAACTTCCGATTCGCTGGATAGTCGAAGATGCTCGCAAGTTCGCCGCGCGTGAGCTGAAGCGAGGTCGGCGATACGAGCTCATCGTGCTTGACCCACCCAGCTTCGGGCACGGTCCGAGCGGACTTCGATGGGATATTGAAAGCGATTTGTTCCCGCTGCTTGAAAGCTGCCTTGAAATTCTCAGTGACGGAGGCAAAATACTCTTAACCACACATTCCGTCGATCCAACTCAGGATGAGATTACCGCTTGGCTTTCGCAGCTGCTGAGGAGCAACGTAAGAATACAAAGCAAGCGTCTAGCGATACCGGATGGGCAAAGCCGTCTGCTCGATAGCGGTGTTTGTATTCGTGTGGAAACTTAGCACCTGCCGGTCCCAACGTGGCGTTCATAAATGCCTACGCGGGACTTGTTTCGTGCGTTCAGATTCGCCCAGGCTATTGTGGCGCAGTCCCGTTCATAGCCGGGAACATCTCGCGGGCCATCTGAATTCCAGCCGGCCCAACGAGTACGACGAAGATCCCTGGGAATATGAATAGCACGAGTGGGAAAATCAACTTAACAGCCGTCTTAGCCGCTTTTTCTTCGGCAATCTGCTGGCGGCGCGTTCGCATGGATTCGCTTTGTACTCGAAGGGCGGTCGCTACGCTGGAACCGAACTTATCGGCTTGAATCAAGATTGAAGCCAGAGCTCGCAAATCATCTACACCCGTCCGCTGACCGAGGTCTTGCAAGACTTGAGCTTTCGCTCGACCCATCTGTAAGTGCAGATTGCACAAACCAAACTCGTCGGCCACGATGCGGTAGCTCTTCTTCATCTCTTGAGCTACTCGACGCATAGCTTGATCGAGACCCAGCCCGGCTTCCACACATACGACCATCAAGTCAAGCGCATCCGGTAGACCGAGAAAGATCTGCTGCTTGCGTTTGCTGCCGAGAATACGCAGCAACAAGATGGGTAGATAGAACCCAATCGCTCCGACGATGAACAAACGAATGAGGGCAGCATAAGTCGCCCCATACAAATAGACAGAGACACCGCCACCGATTGCCAGAAATAGCATTGCGCAGGCAGCGCGAATGGACAAGTAAATAACCGGCGCTGCTTCACTACGGAAGCCAGCTTCGACCAGGCTCTGACGCAACTTGCCCATTTCTGCCTCCGTAGTGGGCGTTAGCGGTTTCGCGAGCGCTGGAGAGGCTTTCTGCAAAACGCGAGCTATCGTTTCGCCTTTTTTCGAATCGCGGTCAGCGTTTGAACGGTTGCGCGGATCGCTGAGTTCGCCTAACCGCCGACCGGCTCGATCATTGTCGGTCGTGAAGAAACTCAGGATTAACCAAGTCAAAGCACCAATTGCAACAAAAATGGTGATTGGAATAACAAGGTTTGGGGAGAGCGTGAGGGCAAGGAGCATGATCTAAACCTTGATGCTAATGATTTTGCGAATAGTTAAAGCGCCAACGAACTGAAGTACCAGGGCACCGCCTAGCAGTTTGCGGCCAGACTCGTCGTTAAACAGAACCATGGCATAGTCACGGTTCAAATAATACATTGTCACAAACAAGGTCGGTGGCAAGGCGAGCAACACAATACCGGACAGGCGACCTTCGCCAGTGAGAGCAGCAATCGTCCCTGCGAGCTTAAATCGTTCGCGAATCAGT
>JANNNN010000138.1:0-3938 GCA_031398555.1 Planctomycetia bacterium
CATCCCCTGAAAATGACAAAAAAATAGCGAGAAGAAGGCTTCCCGCTATATGCAAAAATTTAATAGGTATTATCTTTTTAATAATTTCTTTGAATTATTGAAAGAAATAGTGTTTTTTTGTGTATCGCACCTGCCGGGTGCGTTCTTGCATGCTGTTGAAATTTCAATGATTGTTGTTACCCGTCAGGTGCGATCCACCAAAAACCTTGAGCCACCCACCACTGCAAGAAAGACACTAAATGCAAGCTGAGATTGTTAACAAGCCATCTTTCGCCAACATAGTCGTCCGTTTGAATGCTGGTGATAAGATCATCGCCGAAGCAGGGGCGATGACCAGCATGGATACAGCGATTCAAATCGATACCAAATGGAGCGGCGGGTTCTTTCGTGCGATACTAAAGCGAATCTTTGGTGGTGAGTCGATGTTCATCAACGTCTTTTCAACTGCCACTGAAGGCGAGTTGCGATTGACTCAGCCGCTGCCAGGCGACATCGAATGCATTGAACTCAACGGCAACACGATGTTCCTGCAGCCGGGAGCATTTCTCGCGTGCGAGCCGAATGTAAAGCTGGGGCTTTCTTGGGCGGGCTGGCGAATGCTGATCGCTCGCGAAGGACTCTTTAGGCTAAAAGTCACCGGCACCGGACGCGTTTGGTTCGGAGCCTACGGCGGTATCTTTCAGCGCGAGATCGATTCCGAATACATCGTTGATACCGGCCACCTCGTCGCTTATGAACCCACCATCAAAGTTCGCGTTGCCTTGGCCGGTGGAATCTTCAGTTCATTTTTTAGCGGTGAAGGCCTTGTAACCAAATTGAATGGACCCGGCCGAATCTATATGCAATCGCGATCTTTTGACGGACTCGCCGCTTGGACTAACGCTCATTTGTATTAACTAGGCAAACTCTTATCCTGCAAAATCTCTCTACAGAAGTCACCCAATGCAGTACGAACTTCTTGCAAGACCTGCTTCCACTGTCGCGAAACTAATGCTTCAAGCCAACGAGGTATTTACGTGCGAAGTCGGAGCGATGATTTCGATGACACCTGGCTTCCATGTAGAAACCACGACTCGCAACAAAGGCGGGGGCGGTGGTCTCATCAAGGGCCTCAAGCGGATGTTTGCCGGTGAGAATTTTTTTCTGAATCACTTCTCTGCAACCCATCCCAACCAGTCCCTGATTATCGGCCCACAATTAAGCGGTGACATCGTTTACCACCCTCTGCGAGCCGGCTCGCTGGTCGTGCAAGGTTCCAGTTGGTTAGCCTCCAGTGCAGGCATCGAAATCGATGCAACCTGGCAAGGGTTGGGCAAAGCATTGTTCAGCGGTGAAAGCATGTTCTGGGTGCGATGTAGCGGCATCGGCGATATTTTCCTTAGCAGCTTCGGCGCGATTTATGAAATCGAAGTCAACGGCGACTATATCGTCGATACCGGACACATCGTTGCCTTTGAGGACACGCTGCAGTTCACGATCCGTAAAGCAGGCAAGAGCTTGATTTCGAGCTTTCTAGGTGGCGAAGGATTGGTTTGCAAGTTCCAAGGCCAAGGGAAACTCTACTGCCAATCACACAATCCACCCAGCTTCGGCCAGTTGCTAGGCCCCAAGCTGCGACCGCGCTAAATCTAGAGGACCAACACCATGATTGTTTTCAATTGCCCAGCGTGCGACAAAAAGTATCGTGTACCCGATGACTTCGCCGGTAAGAAAGCCAAGTGCAAACAGTGCGAAACATCAATGGAAGTTCCTTTTCTAGCCATCGAAGCCGAAATCCTAGAAGACGTTCCTTCCGCCCAAGTCGCTCCCCCGCCAATGCCACCACGGCCGGTAGCCGCCAAGTTAGTAGAGAATAAAACTGTTTCCGCGGGGCTCGTTCAAGCAACTGTCGTCGAGCCACCCAAGCCTCAACCGACTCGCGCCGCAAATCAACCTCAAGTAAGCCATGAAGTGCTGCGCGGTGTTTCGCCCAACTTCGCTTACGAGATCAGCCAACGTCCAGATTTTTCGCTGGTTACTCTGCGGATGGAACAAGGCCAGAAGGTTTACTCGGAACCCTCCGCGATGGCCGCGATGACACCAACGATCAAACTCAAAGCCGGTTTCAAAGGTGGCTTCGGCAAAACACTCGGCCGCGCTTTGGGTGGTGAGAGTATAATCATCAACACGCTCGAAGCTGCAACCGGACCCGGTGAAGCTAGTTTCGCACCGGGAATTCAAGGCGATGTCGCTCACTGCTCACTGCAAAATAGCACGATCTACTTGCAGCGAGGCGCATTCCTGCTGCACAGCGTAGGCATTGAACTGACTGGCAAATGGCAAGGCGCCAAAGGGTTCTTCAGTGGCGAAGGACTTGTCTTGCTCAAGGCGTCCGGCACAGGCGATCTGTTCTTCAATTCCTACGGCGCTATACTAGCGGTGGACGTTGCCGACCAATATTACGTCGACACAGGTTACGTCGTCGCCTTTGAAGATACCTTGCAGTACCGAGTTACCGTTCTTCCAGGTTTGCGAGCAGGCGGCAAAGTGAAATCGCTTTTCTTTGGCGGCGAAGGACTGGTATGCCAGTTTTCTGGTCAAGGACGTGTATGGATTCAGACTCGTCACCCCAGGTCATTCGTGTCTTGGGTACATCCATTTCGCCCAACCAAAAAGAATAACTGACGCACACGGGTGATCCTAGCGGCAATGAAGAAGATTTTGCGGTGACGCGTTTTCGTTCCACCATCACCTACATCTCGCTTTGAATCAAAAATCAAACTGATCAATATTATCCTTGGTGAAAACAAGGATATCGCCGAGCATTACATTGTCACCAACAATCTGCTTTTCACCAAGCCGACCTGCTTGCAACTTCGTCGTACCTTTTTCGATCTTGCCACGTGCTAGTGCGTCGCCCACGTAAACCGTCAGATACCCCAAGTCGATTGTATTCCATAAGACAACCGAGTTGACAGTCCCATTCTTGACGAACTTTTTCATGTCATTGGGTGTTGAAAGTCCAGTAACAAGTACCTCGCCGATTCTTCCGGACTGCTCAACGCCTTCGGCGGCACCCGGGAAGGACACGGAACTGATTCCAAAAATGCCTTTCAGCTGCGGGTATTTTTTGATGACGTCCATTGCATCGGCTAAAGCGTTGCTTGCGTTCTCACCAGGATACTTGATGGTCGCCAAGTTCAATTGTGTTTTTGCCAACGCCGGTTTCATGACTTCAATCCACGCGTTCTGGTTCGCCGAGGTCGCATCCGAGCTGATGATCACGACATCGCCAGTTGCTTTTGTCCCCAAATCTTTAATCATCGCGTTGACCATGCCCTCACCGATCGCCTGCGAGGTTGCTTGATTTACAAACAATTCGCGTGAAGCTGGCGCACCGTCGGCATCCCATGTGATTACTTTGACACCCGCCGCCCGAGCATCGGTCATGGCACTTGCGACCACGTCAGGCGCGTTGGGCGAAATACAAATCACATCCACCCCGTCAACAACCCATTGGTCGATCATCTCCGCTTGTTTCTTCGGGTCGCCATCGGTCGGGCCGTCATAAATGAGTTCAATGTGGCCAAGTTCTTTCGCGGCTTCCATCGCGCCTTTATGGCACGAACTGAAGTAACTAATACCTTTGATCTTCGGCAACATACATATCGTGATCGTTTTCCCATCACGGTTAGATTTCGCGTCAGAACCCTTGTTTGAAGAACTCGGTTGACAGCCAACGATCGAGATCATTACTAAACAGAAACTTGCAATCAACATTGGACGAACTGCCATCGTAAATTCCTCACTAGTGGAGTATCGCGTTTAACCGGTAGCCAGCGGAGACTACCGGTTAAACGAATTCATGTTATAGACAAAAAGATAAGACTCGAACGCGCAACTACACTTTTTCTGGATTAAGACTGCTCGCTCAGTCGCGACTCTTCCGAACTACCACT
>JANNNN010000166.1:0-4946 GCA_031398555.1 Planctomycetia bacterium
TGGGGGATGGCAATTTGCCAGTCGGGATTCCAAGGGAATCAGCGAGGATCAACCGAAGCTGAAGGCATTACGAACAGGCGTTGGCGATTTCAAAATTGTCCGATTTCAAAATCAAAGAAACTTAACGAGCCGACTGAGGGCGGGGCGTTGTGGATTGAGCGCGGATGCGCGAGAATGCGAGCAATAGTCGGTCGGTTTCTTGGTAAAGACCCGCCACAGTTGAAAACACTCGCAAAGCAGTCGACGTTTATGCACGCCCAACCTGTGACGAAAGATCCTTCGGTCAGTGTGCCCAGCTACCCGTTCTTTACGCAACTGGCGAGTACGATCAATTCAGGGCTCGCTCGCTCAATCATCTTAGCGGGAAACGTTAACGATCTCTACTTCGATGGAACCCAATACGTCCCACTCGTTCCATTTCTATTGACGAAGACGACGGTGCCGGGGCTGATTCAGATCGTGTATGAACTGAACGGCCCGGTGCGGATGAGCGAAGAACATCGAATGAAGTTGCGTGAGGCCTGGGCGGCGTGGAAAACCGGCGTAGATGTAAATACGCTGGCGCTTAAGGATCTGACAACTGAGAGTTCGAAAATTGAGTTGCGACGCAAAGAATTTGATCAGTACATGCGCGATGCGATCGGCAATGCAACTCAGGCTCTTGAGTTTTTGCGGCAACTGACGATCTGTTCGCGCACATCGCTGCGCGAAAACCTGCTGATCTTCATTGAAGCGGCTGACATGATGCTGCCTGCAGGAGATGGCGATTTAGCAAGGATGAACGATATGCAGATGCGACGGGTCGCAATTGTGACAGACTGGTTTAGCGATCCACTGTTCTTTTCGGGACGTGATACGGTTTGTATGGTGGCCGAGTCGCGAAGTTTAATTCATCCGCGAGTGTCACGCTTGCCGCAGGTGATTTCAGTGGACATACCAAGCCCAGATTTAGCGACACGCCGACACTTTATTCAATGGCATCGGAATCTGCCAGCAACGAACGCGATTCCAGTGAGTGATCCATCGAGTGAAGGAGCGGCTCAAAACGTGGGCCCTGCCGAAGTGGACACCTTGGGTGAAGCGACTGCAGGGCTGTCAATTCATGCACTTAGGCAGTTAATGTTGGCTTCGACCTATTATCGACGGCCGGTGTCACGCGACGATGTAGTTCGGCAAGTCGAGCAGTTCATTCAAAGCCAGTTAGGTGAAGATGTAGTTGAGTTCAAGAAGCCCAAACATACGCTCAAAGATATCGTTGGCTTTACAAGCCTAAAGAAGTTTCTTGTAGATTACATGATGCCTCGATTAAAGCTTCCCGACGACCGGGCATTGCCGGGGGCCGCAGTGGCTGGTGCAATCGGCGGTGGCAAAACTTTCATCTTCGAAGCGGTAGCTTCCGAACTCGACATGCCAGTACTGGTTTTAAAGAGCATTCGTAGCCAGTGGTTTGGTCAAACGGATGTGATCTTCGAACGATTGCGACGAGTGTTAGAAGCGCTTGAAAAGGTAGTCATTTTTGTTGATGAAGCTGACACGCAATTTGGCGGTGTGGGCGAGGGGACGCATGAGACCGAGCGACGGCTGACAGGAAAAATTCAGGGGATGATGAGCGATCCGCTACTTCGGGGAAAAGTCGTTTGGCTATTGATGACGGCTCGTATTCACTTGTTATCGCCCGACATTCGCAGGCCGGGCCGCGTGGGGGACTTGATCATCCCTATTTTGGATCCTGTCGATCAAGATCGTTTAGACTTCATCGCTTGGATGCTAAAGCCGGCCGGTGAAGTGGGAGCAAATCTAGTGGGCTGGATGGACAAGGAAGCTCTCCCTCCCGATTTTTCAGCGGCTGGTTTTGCGGCTTTGCGGAGCCAGATCAAGGCGATTCCTCCGAAGACTGAGGATGAACTGAAAGCCATCATCGGGGACTTTATTCAGCCAGCGATCGGCCAAACTAGGCGATATCAAACGCTGCAAGCGCTTGTAAATTGTACTCGGCGGAGCTTATTGCCGGATCCGAAAGTAACTGACGAACAGCGCGCCTTGTGGGAGCGGGAAATCAGCCTATTGGAAGCACAGGGCATTCGATAATCGTAAAATGAACATTAACGCAGAGTAAAAATCCCAAGTCACACAGAGCTCACGACGCTTTGAATAGAGAGGTCCCCGATGTTCCGATCGATTGCATTAGTTTCAATACTGGTACTGCGCGCATTTGCAGCCCCAATGACGCATGCTCAGGAAGAGTTCACCAAACTGGTGGGTGGGACCGCAATTCAGCCGGTCGCCGCTGGCAAGAATGTTTCCGTTCCCTACATCACCTGGGGTGGTGACGTGGCGACGTTTTTAGCCAACGGCGGTTTGCAAACTGAGGCTGGTTCGGCGTATCAGGCCGCTGGTCTGCAAATGCATTTGACGGCCGGCGATGACTTTGTTGGCCAGGTGAAGAACTACTTAAGTGGCAAGTCGCCGTTTTTGAGAGGCACGATGCATATGTTAGGACAGGCGAGTGAGGTGATCGCTTCTGATCCTCGCACGAAGCCAGTCGTTATCCTGCAATTGTCGTGGAGTGCAGGCGATCACATTGTTAGTCGCGAGAACATTCGCAAGCTGAATGATCTCAAGGGTAAGAAAATCGCCTGCCAGCAAGGTGGGCCGCACGTTGGGTTGCTGTACGACTCGTTGGCTGCGGCGCAGTTGACGAACAAAGATGTGACGATCGTCTGGACCAAGGATTTGACGGGGGCAGGCGGTGCTGCGGAACTGTTTCGCAAAGACAGCTCAATCGATGCATGTTGTGTAATCACACCGGACATGTTGGGGCTGACTGGCGGGATCGAAGCGAGCGGCAGTGGAGCCGAGGGTACAGTGAAGGGTGCGAGGGTGCTCAACAGCACTCAGCAGATGAGTCGATCGATCGCGGACGTCTACGCTGTTCGTCGAGATTGGTACGATGCAAACAAGGACTGGGTCAAGAAGTTTGTCGCGGGCTATTTAAAGTCATCTAGCCAGGTCGTGGCGATGCGCAAAGACTTCGAAGACACGAAAAAAATGAGCCCCGCCTATCGCGACTTGCTAGCGAAGAGTCAAAAGATATTTGGCGAAGATGTTATTCCGACCTTAGAAGTGGACGCACATGGGTTGCTGCTCGACTGCACTTTCGTGAGCCAAGCGGGGCAGGTCGAGTTTTTTAGCGGGGGCGAACAGAACTTGAGCGGCTTCGACGTGAAGATGTCTGAGGCGCTGAAGTTGGCAACGGAGTGGGGCTATGCAAAATCTCGAAATGGTTTTGAACCGAATGGGTTTGACTACAAAGAAATCGCCAAACTCGCTGGCTTGGAATACAAAGAACCTAAGTTTAGCGAACGCTTCGAAGGTACGCCTGAGTCGACTGATACTTTCTTGGGAGCCAATTTAGACGCAAATACAATTGTTGATTTTACAATCAATTTCGAACCAAACCAAATGGAGTTTTCGGCCGATCGATATGGAGCAGAATTCAATCGAGCTCTCAAGGCAGCCGCAACTTTCGGTAACGCACGCGTGGTGATTCGAGGGCACTCGGATCCGACGAAAACACTGATCGACTTTGTTAAAGCTGGCATGGCCAAGGGGATAATTAAGCAAACCGGCGTGCAGGGAAACTACCGTTATTTTTACAAAGGTGCACCGCTGGATGTGACGAACATCAAATCCGTATCGGAACTGATTGAAGCGGGCGCATTTGCGGGCGGCAAAGATGATCCTACGGTGACCATGCATGCTGCGGTGGATTTGTCGAAGAAAAGGGCTGATCAAGTCCGTGAAGCTCTGTCAAAGTATGCGAGCCAGTTAGGTGTAAAGTTGGATTTGTCTCAGATCACTCCGGTAGGTGCGGGCATTTCGGAACCAATTGTGACAAAACCGACATCGCTCGCCCAAGCCAAGGAAAACATGCGTGTTGAGTTTCGCATTGTCAAAGTCGACGCTGAGACGATTGCGCCAAGTGATTTCAATTTCTAGTTTGAAACTGTTTTTGAATTTGACTGAAAGTATTGCTGCATCATGATTCGAAACAACTGCAGAGTCGTGATTTGGGTCGCGGTGGCGTTGGGTATGTTTGCGCTCCGAGCTCTGCCATCCGACAGCACCGTCGTCGTTATCCTGGATGACTCGGGGTCGATGAAGCAGACCATGCCCAGCGGAGTGCGGCGGATCGATGCCGCCAAGCTGGCGCTGACTTCGGTACTTTCCCAATTGCCGCCGGATACTCGAGTTGGCGTTTTGGCGCTCAATACTCGGATGAACGGAGACCCTTGGATTGTTCCAATGGGCAAGATAAGCGATGCTGAATGGCGAGGACGCGTTGAACGCATCAAGGCTGAAGGCGGCACGATGCTCGGCGAGTTCTCCAAGCGGGGGGCGGATGCTTTGCTAAAGCTACGGGCCGCGGATCGCTATGGCACTTACCGTTTGCTAATTGTGACCGATGGTGAAGCGTCTGATCCTGCCGTGCTTAGTAGTTATCTACCAGATATCTTGTCACGCGGGCTGACGCTCGATGTGATCGGAGTAAGCATGGCGAGCGAGCACTCACTGTCCAGTTTGGCACACTCCTATCGCAAGGCAGATGATGCCGAGTCACTGACGGCAGCAATTTCGGAAGTATTTGCAGAAACAACTGGCGACGACCAGAGTTCACAAAATGATATCGATTTACTGAACGGATTGCCGGAAGGTGTTTCGGAGGAGATTATCAAAAGTCTAGTGGTCGTAAATAATGATCCGATCGAAACGGTGACGCTGACCCCACAGCAAGGAGGTGCGAGATTCCAAGTGCCCGAGCCGCCGAATCAAGTCACTGGCGGTAATATTGTAGGCGGTATTATTTGTTGCATCGGTTGCATGTTTGGATTGTTGATACTAGGGGTAATCTTGGTACGTGCTTTGTTTAGTCGTCGCCGACGTTG
>JANNNN010000220.1:0-3760 GCA_031398555.1 Planctomycetia bacterium
GCTAATGACGGCGAGCTCGTATGAGCATGGCGCTCTAGCGGGCAGCTTCGAAAGCTGGCATGCCAATGGAGAAAAAGCGGTTTCGGGCCACTATGTCGCAGGCTCGCAGGACGGAGCGTGGAGTTGGTGGCATGAAAATGGCATGCGCAAAGCAACTGCGACGTATAAACGAGGTCATGCCGAAGGGCAAGTTCTCGCATGGTCGGAAACTGGCAAACGCATTGCCAGCCCCAAAGCAGAGCCCAATTTCGGCAAAGTCGAGGCCGAATTCACAGCCACCCGCATCGTTCCAGGAAATGTTCCAAAGCTTCGTTAGTGGCTGACGCTGCTTGTGACTGACGCTGCTAGCGTCAGTTCAGATGCTGGCAGCATCCGCCCCGATTGCAGATGATCTAGTCCTCCGAAGCCTTGATTGCCTGCAACATGTTTTGCATACTCTCCCTCGCAATCGTTTCAATTCCCGGCGCGTAATCGAAGACTTCAACACTAACCCAGCCATCATACCGGACATCTCGTAGAGCTTTGAAGATCGGCACAAAGTCGACTTCGCCCATGCCCGGTCCCAGTCGATTGGGATCATTGGCATGAAAATGCACCATATGTTCAGCGTGATTGCGAATGACTTGCGGAATCGGAATCCCCTCTGTGCTCATCGCCTTTACGTCCAGGTGCAAGCGAATCCACGGTGAACCGATTTGTTCTATTACCTCCACAGTTTGCGATGCGTGGTTCCAAAAATTACCTTCTACGGGTCCAAGTGGCTCAAGCGCCAGAGTAACTTGGTTCGCTTCAAGCTGCGGGAGAATTTCCTCGAGCACCGAAGTAGCATTTTGTGCGGCTTGCGCGTGGGTCATTTCAGACGGAAAATTTCGCTGAAGGGGTGAACCCAACACCATCAAACCGCCCCCGAGATCACGGCATAGCTGAGAAAGTTGGCCTAGGTAGTCAGCGGTCCGCATTCGAACGGCTGAGTCATTGGTGGTGAGGTGATAGCCCTCTGTTTTGGCCAGCAACCAATGTAAACCGACTACTTCAACGCCACTTTTAGCGATCTGCGATGCAATCTCAGCGCGGCGCGCCGAAGAAATTTGACCAACACTTGGTGCAATAGTAAACGGTGCGATCTCCCAGCCGGTGTAACCGCATTCGAGCGTTAAATTTAGGGCTCGATCCCATGGCCATTCTTGAAAGAGTTCATTACAAATGGCGAATCGCATTTTCGGTATCCGACTTTTACTGGACATTGCTTGGCTACGTAAAGTGCTTAGGGCTACGAGCATAACCGCCACACTTGCACACGAAAAGCTGCGATGGAAAAAAAGCTACAAATGACTGAACAGAATTCTGAAGAAGTACCGGTAACCAACGACGACGGGCTGCCCGTTATCTTGCGACAGAGCATCTGTTCGCGGTGCGTTCAAAAGAAAATCGTTCGCAGCGGTAAGGGATCGGTTTTTTTACTTTGCCAAGTTGGGGTAACCAATCTAATCTGGCCCAAATATCCTCCGCAACCCGTCCAGCGATGCGTCAAGTTTTGTAGCGAGGCCGAGTGAAACCTGCCAATTTAGCTGCGACCTATGGAGTGAATTTCAAAACCAGTTTCACTGTAAAGTTTGCGATCAAGGATGTTGCGTCCGTCAAATACGAAAGCGGGCCGATGCATCTTGCCATAGATCATTCTGACGTCAAGATTTTTGAATTCATCCCACTCGGTCAAAACTGCGATCGCATGGGCTTGGTCGGCAGCAGCATAACAGTCGCTCGCAATAGTTACATTCTCATCGATCAATTTTTTATGGGCTGGATGAATGTGACCGCTAGGATCGGCGAAGGCGTGGACCAAGTCTTCGCGAATTTGAACTTCGCCAACACGCGGGTCGTAAATAAACAGCCGAGCGTGTTCGCGCAGCAGATCCCGACAAACATGAATGGCTGCTGATTCGCGACTATCGTTAGTATCTTTCTTAAACGCCCAGCCCCAGATCGCAATGTGTTTGTCGGACACTGTGTTAAAAAGCGTTTTGACGATTCGTTCACCAAAGCGACGTTTTTGGAAATCATTCATGGAAACCACTTGTTCCCAATACGCGGCAACTTCCCGCAGACCAAAATGCTCGCACAGGTAAACGAGATTCAGTATGTCTTTTTGAAAGCAGCTTCCTCCGTAGCCAACGGACGCTTTCAAAAATTTTGGGCCGATTCGTGAGTCGGTGCCGACGGCCCTGGCAACTTCGTCTACATCCGCTCCAGTGGCTTCGCACAGGGCCGAAATTGCGTTGATTGAAGAGACTCGCTGAGCCAAGAAAGCATTGGCTGTCAGCTTCGATAGCTCGCTGCTCCACAGGTTGGTAGTGAGAATTTTTTCGCGAGGAATCCATCGCCCGTAGATGTTGGCTAGCGTTTCTATCGCTTGAGCGGATTCGCCGCCGATTAGCACTCGGTCAGGATTCAGAAGATCTTGAACTGCGGTACCCTCTGCCAAGAATTCAGGGTTACTGAGTACATCGAACGTGGCTGCGTTGTCGGCACTGTTGAGGATCCGTCCGACGGCTTCAGCGGTGCGAACCGGCAACGTGCTCTTCTCGACGATGATCTTGTGACCGCGCGAGACACGTGCGATCTGTCGTGCGCATTTTTCAATAAATTCAAGATTGGCCGCGCGGCCGGCCCCCATGCCGAAAGTCTTGGTGGGAGTATTCACCGAAATAAAGATGATATCGGCCGCTGCAATCGCATCATCCACCGCCGTCGAAAATTTTAGATTGCGTCCGCGGGCTTCGCGAACAACGTCATCTAGGCCCGGTTCATAAACCGGCAACGTATCGGAATTCCAAGCGGCAATGCGGTTCGCGTTCATATCGACGACGTGAACTTGAATGTCGGGACATTGCTTGGCGATCATTGCCATGGTCGGTCCACCAACGTAACCGGCACCGATGCAGCAAATTTTCATAGTCGAGAACCAACCGAAGGACCAAGGACGCGTGAAGTTTCAGGGAAACTATATATTTCAAACTTAAGTTACAAAAGCCTCTATCCGCTGATTAGTGGATGCATGGCGACTGCGAAGTCGCGAGAAGGTTCTTGCAAGTTCGTTACAATCGTTACGACCAACTACTTCCACCACGCGTCCAACTTTTCACGTAAAGACCGAACCGTGGCCTCTTGGGACTCGGCTAAATTCTCTTTTTCCCAAGGGTCGACAGCCAAATCGTATAATTCGACGGGTGCCTTTGGAACTCGGGATGGATCAGGAACGATCACTTTTGTGTGACCATCAATCACCCAGCGGTACATGAGACTGCTACGAGGGTTGTCCATTTCGACAATATCGTGTTCGAAAATTTCGCCGAAGATTGGCCCCCGAGCTGCAACTTTCGACGACTGAGTCAAGTCGACTCCCGGCAGAGTTGAATCTTGTGGTAAACCTACCAGGCTCATTACAGTTGGAACGAGATCGATGGTGCTTGCTAAGTTCTTATCGTTTCGTTGAGGTTTCAATTTGGCCGGCCAGTGAAACAGGATCGGCGTTCGAGTGCCGCCGTCATATTGGCTGCGTTTGCTCTTTGGCGCGTAGGCACTTTGGTCGGGCAAGTTGATCCAACCGTTGTCGCAAGCGAACACGATCAAAGTATTGTCGGGCCGCCCATGCTGCTCAATGATCTTCCGCAATTCACCGATGCTGTTATCGAAACGCTCGCACATCGCCCAGTACTTAGCAATGGGCTCAGTCGGTGCAAGCGATTTGTATTTTTTTAGC